>NZ_JBJGZF010000016.1:0-120875 GCF_054050375.1 Geodermatophilus sp. SYSU D00879 | reverse complement strand
CCCGCCGCCCCCCCCCCCCCCCCCCCCCCCCCCCCCCCCCCCCCCCCCCCCCCCCCCCCCCCCCCCCCCCCCCCCCCCCCCCCCCCCCCCCCCCCCCCCCCCCCCGCTCGGGGATGCTCGGCGCCGTGAGGTCCTCCCGCGCCGTGCTCCTGGCCGCCGTCCTGGCGCTGGCCGGTTGCTCCGGGACCGACGGAGCCGGCGGGACCGGCGACCTGCCCGGTGCGCAGGAGGACGAGGCGGCCACCGAGGCCCCCGACGCCGGGGCGACCGCGCCGGGCGGCCCGCTCGAGCTGCAGGTCGAGACCGTCCTCGACGGGCTCGACCACCCCTGGGACGTCGCCCAGGCGCCCGACGGCACCCTGCTGCTCGACGAGCGCGGCGGCGGCCTCACCGCGGTGCTGCCCGACGGCACCGCCCGGGAGCTCGACGCCGACTTCTCCGACCTCTTCGCCGACGGCGAGACCGGCCTCATGGGCCTGACCCTGGACCCGGCCTTCGCCGACAACCGCCGGGTCTACACCTGCCAGGGCGTGCAGGAGGACGGCGGCGCGGAGATCCAGGTGATCGCCTGGAACGTCGACGCCGGCTGGACCCGCGTCACCCGCGTCGCCGACCCGCTGGTCGGCGGCATCCCGGTCAACGAACGCACCGGACGGCACGGCGGCTGCCGCGTCCGCTTCGCGCCCGACGGCGCGCTGCTCGTGGGCACCGGCGACAACACCGTCGGCGGCAACCCCCAGGACCGATCGACCCTGGCCGGCAAGGTGCTCCGGGTCGACGCCGCCACCGGCGGGCCCGCGCCGGGCAACCCGTTCGCCGGCGACCCGGACCCGGTCACCCGGCTGCTGCTGAGCTACGGGCACCGGAACGTGCAGGGCATCGCCGTCCGGCCGGGGACCGGGGAGGTCTACACCGTCGAGCAGGGCCCCGACCGCGACGACGAGGTCAACCGGTCGGTGCCCGGCGGCAACTACGGCTGGGACCCCGACGGCGCCGACGGCTCCTACGACGAGAGCGTCCCGATGACCGACCCCCGGCTGCCCGACGCCGTCCCGGCGGTCTGGTCGTCCGGGGACCCCACGATCGCCACCAGCGGTGCCGACTTCCTCAGCGGGACCCCGTGGGGCGGCTACGACGGGCTGCTGCTCGTGGGGGTGCAGAAGGACACCGGCGTGCTCGCGCTGCGGATCGACGACGAGGGGCGGCTGACCGAGCAGTTCCGCGTCCCCGAGCTCGAGGACCGCTTCGGCCGGATCCGGACGCCGCGGCTCGGCGTCGACGGTGCGCTGTACGTCACCACCGACAACGGCGACGGCGAGGACCTCCTCCTGCGCGTCACACCCGCCGGCTGAGCACCCGGTCGGGGACCGGCGTCCCCTCCGGCAGCAGCGGGCAGGGCTCGGGCTCGGCGACGACGGTGCGCAGCGGGAGCACGCCGGCCCACACCGGGAGGCCCAGGTCCTCGTCGTCGTCGACCGGCGGCCCGGTGCGCACCTTGACGCTGGCCTCGGTCAGGTCGAGGGCCAGCAGCGCCGTCGCGGCCAGCTCCCGGCGCGTGGGCCGCCGGGTCGCCGCCCAGGACCCCGGCGCCAGGTGCTCGGTGAGCACCTCCAGACCGAGCAGCCGCTCCTCGGGGTCGGACACCACGCGCGCGGTCCCGTGGACGACGGCGCAGCGGTAGTTGACCGAGTGGTGGAACGCCGAGCGGGCGTAGACGACGCCGTCGAGGTGGGTGACGGTGAAGCAGACCGGCGCCCCGGTGGCCGCAGCGCGCAGCGTGGCCGCACCCGTGGAGCCGTGCAGGTAGAGGGTGTCGTCGCGGCGCCCGTAGCCGGTGGGCAGCACGACCGGGGCGTCGCCGAGGACGACGCCGAGGTGGCCGACCAGCCCGGCGTCGAGGACGGCGTGCAGCTCGGCGCGGTCGGTGCGGGCGCGCCCGGCACCCCGACGGACGGTGCTGCGGGCGGTGGGGGACAGCGGCGGCGCGGTGCTCACGGGACCACCCTGCGACGCCGACTGGCCTCCCGGAAGGGCCAGTACGCTGCCGATCGACCAGGCCACTTCGCGCACGGAGGTGCCCGTGGACATGCCACCGGTCGTCCTCGACCGCACCTCTGCCCGCCCGTTGGCGGTGCAGCTCGCCGACGCCCTCCGCAGCGCGGCCGCCGGCGGGGTGCTGCGCCCCGGTGACCGGCTGCCGTCCACCCGCGAGCTCGCTGCCGCCCTGCGCGTCAGTCGCACGGTGACCGCCGCCGCCTACGACCAGCTCCTCGCCGAGGGCTGGGCCGCCGGCCGTCGCGGCGCGGGCACCTTCGTCGTCGGCACCGCCCCCGCCGGGGCGCCGGTGCCCGTGTCGCGCGCCGGACGGACCCGCCCGGCGCCCGCGGCCGTGGACCTCCGCGCCGGGTCGCCGTGCCTGGAGGTGCTCGACCGCGCCGCCTGGCGGCGGGCCTGGCGGGCCGCCGGGGACGAGCTCCCCGACGCCGCGCCCGAGCCCGCGGCCGAGCCCGCCTTCCAGGCCGCGGTGACCGGGCACCTGCTGCGGCACCGCGGCCTGCCGGTGGACCCCGCCGACGTGCTCGCCACCGCGGGCACGTCCGCCGCCGTCAGCGAGGTCGCCCGCCTGCTCCCGCCGGGCAGCCGGGTCGGCGTGGAGGACCCCGGCTACCAGCGGGCGGCCGGGGCCCTGCGCGCGGCCGGCGTCGAGGTGGTGCCCTGCCCGGTCGACGACGACGGCCTGGTCGTCGGCGCCGTCCCGGACGGGCTGGCCGCGGTCTACTGCACGCCGGCGCACCAGTGGCCGCTGGGCCGGCGGATGTCGGCGGGCCGCCGCGTGGCGCTGGTCGCCCGCGCGCGGGCCGAGGGCTGGTGGGTGCTCGAGGACGACTACGACGGCGAGCTGCGCTACGACGTCGCCCCGCTGCCCCTGCTGGCCGCCCTCGCCCCCGACGTCGTGGTGCACCTCGGCACCAGCAGCAAGGTCGTCAGCCCGACGCTCGGCACCGGCTGGCTGGTGGCGCCGCCGGGCCTGCGGGCGGAGCTCGTGGCCGCCCGGACGGCGACCGGCACCCGTCCCGCCCGGGCCGGGCAGCGGGTGCTCGCGGCGCTGGCGTCCTCGGGCGACCTGGCCCGGCACCTGCGGCGGCTGCGCCGGGAGCTGTCCGAGCGGCGGGCCCTCGTGGTGCAGGCGCTGGCCGCGGCGGGCGTGGCCGTCGCCGGGGACCCGGCGGGGGCGCACGTGTTCGTCCCGCTGCCGGACCGCGCGGCCGAGGAGGCGGTGGTCGCCGCCGCGGCCGCCCGCGGGCTCGCCGTCGACGGGCTGGCCCGGCACCTGACCGGCCCGGGGCCGCACGACCCGGCCGCCGGCCTGGTCCTGGGCTTCGCCGCCCCGTCCCGCGACCGGCTCACCGGGGCCCTCCCTCTCCTCGCCGGGGTGCTCGCGGAGACGCGTCGGGCCCGCCTCCCCTGAGGGAGACGGGCCCGGCGGAGACGCCTCAGGCGGAGACGGTCCAGGTGTCGTTGCCGGCCAGCAGCGCGTCGAGGTCGCCGGCGCCGCCGGTGCGGGCCTCCTCGAGCTGGTCGAGCATCATCCGGTCGTAGGTGGGCTTGCGCACCGACCGGAAGACGCCCATCGGCGTGTACCGCAGGTCCTGGCTGGACAGCCGGGACAGCGCGAACGCGTAGGACGGGTCCTGGCGGGTCGCGTCGTGGACGACGATCTCGCTCGCGTCGACCTGGTTGGTCTCGGCGATCCGCAGGCCCCCGAAATCGTCGCGGACCACGCACGAGGCGCCGTCCGGGCCGAACACCAGCGGCTCGCCGTGGACCAGCGGGATCGTCCACATCGGGCCGGTGGCCGGGTCCTTGAGCAGGTCGAAGGCGCCGTCGTTGAAGATGTTGCAGTTCTGGTAGATCTCCACGAGCGCGGTGCCCTCGTGCTCGGCCGCCTGCCGCAGCACCTCGGTGAGGCCCTTGCGGTCGGAGTCCATCGCCCGGCCGACGAACGTGGCGTCGGCGCCGATGGCCAGCGAGACCGGGTTGAACGGGTGGTCCAGCGAGCCCATCGGCGTGGACTTGGTGACCTTGCCGACCTCGGACGTCGGCGAGTACTGACCCTTGGTCAGCCCGTAGATCCGGTTGTTGAACAGCAGGATCGTCATGTTCACGTTGCGGCGCAGCGCGTGGATCAGGTGGTTGCCGCCGATCGACAGCGCGTCGCCGTCACCGGTCACGACCCACACCGACAGGTCCGGCCGGGAGGCGGCCAGGCCGGTGGCGATGGCCGGGGCGCGGCCGTGGATCGAGTGCATCCCGTAGGTGTTCATGTAGTACGGGAAGCGCGAGGAGCAGCCGATGCCCGAGACGATGACCATGTCCTCGCGGGCGATCCCGAGCGAGGGCAGGAAGCTCTGGACGGCGTTGAGGATGACGTAGTCACCGCAGCCGGGGCACCAGCGCACCTCCTGGTCGGTCTTCATGTCCTTGGCCTTGAGGGCCGTCTGCTTCTCGCCCTGACTGACGACCGAGTCGGCGATCGCCTGCTGGATGCGGTCGTCGATCGGCGTCCCCGGCATGCCGAGGTCGTGCACGTGCGGGGAGGTGGTCACTGCTGGCCTCCGGTGCTGGCGGTCGGAGTGGTGGAGTCGATGACGTCCTGGACCACCCCGGCCAGCTCGGCGGCCCGGAAGGGCAGCCCGCGCACCTGGGTGTGGCTCTGGACGTCGACGAGGTACTTGGCGCGGAGCAGCAGCGCGAGCTGCCCCATGTTCATCTCGGGGCAGACCACCCGGTCGTACCGGCTCAGCACCTCGCCGAGGTCGGCCGGCATCGGGCTGACGTGCCGCAGGTGGATCTGGGCGACCTTGCGGCCCGAGCGCCGGATCCGCCGGCAGGCGGCCCCGATCGGCCCGTAGGTGGAGCCCCAGCCGATGACCGCGACCCGCGCGTCGCCGTCGGGGTCGTCGACGTCGGTGGGCGGGATGTCGGCGGCGATGCCGTCGACCTTGGCCTGCCGCAGCCGGGTCATGAGGTCGTGGTTGGCCGGGTCGTAGGAGATGTTGCCGGTCTTGTCGGCCTTCTCCAGCCCGCCGATGCGGTGCTGCATGCCCGCGGTGCCCGGGACCGCCCACGGCCGGGCCAGGGTCTCGGGGTCGCGCAGGTAGGGCAGGAACTCCGGCGTCCCGTCGGCGGTGGCGCCGTTGGGCTCGGTGGCGAACTCCACCCGCAGGTCGGGCAGCTCGTCGGCGGCCGGGATCGCCCACGGCTCGGCGCCGTTGGCCAGGTAGCCGTCGGAGAGCAGCATGACCGGCGTCCGGTACTTCAGCGCGATCCGCGACGCCTCGAGCGCGGCGTCGAAGCAGTCGGCGGGGGAGCGCGGCGCGATCACCGGCAGCGGCGCCTCGCCGTTGCGGCCGAACATCGCCTGCAGCAGGTCCGACTGCTCGGTCTTGGTGGGCAGGCCGGTCGACGGCCCGCCGCGCTGCACGTCCACGATCACCAGCGGCAGCTCGGTCATCACGGCCAGGCCGATGGTCTCGGACTTCAGCGAGACGCCGGGGCCCGACGTCGTCGTGATGCCCAGCGCGCCGCCGAACGAGGCGCCCAGCGCCGCGCCGATGCCGGCGATCTCGTCCTCGGCCTGGAAGGTGCGCACGCCGAAGGCCTTGTGCCGGGACAGCTCGTGGAGGATGTCCGACGCCGGGGTGATCGGGTAGGCGCCGAGGAAGACCGGCAGGCCCGACCGCTGCCCGGCGGCGACCAGCCCGAGGGCCAGCGCCTGGTTGCCGGAGATGTTGCGGTAGCGGCCCGGTGCCATCGGGGCCGGCTTGATCTCGTAGGAGACGGCGAAGGCCTCGGTCGTGTCGCCGTAGTTGTAGCCGGCGCGGAAGGCCGCGATGTTCGCCGCGGCGATCTCCGGCTTGCGGCGGAACTGCCGCTCCAGGAAGCGCACGGTGCCCTCGGTGGGCCGGTGGTACATCCAGCTCAGCAGGCCGAGGGTGAACATGTTCTTGCTCCGCTCGGCCTCCTTCTTGCCGAGCCCGGAGTCCTTGAGCGCCTCGAGGGTCATGGAGGTCAGCGGCACGGCGACGACCTGCCAGCCGTCGAGCGAGCCGTCCTCGAGGGGGTTGGTCGCGTAGCCGACCTTCGCCAGGTTGCGCGGGGTGAACTCGTCGCTGTCGGCGATCACCAGCCCGCCGCCGGGCAGGTCGGAGAGGTTGGCCTTGAGCGCCGCGGGGTTCATCGCGACCAGCACGTCCGGGGCGTCGCCCGGCGTCATGATGTCGTGGTCGGCGAAGTGCAGCTGGAAGGAGCTGACGCCGGGCAGGGTCCCCGTCGGCGCGCGGATCTCGGCGGGGAAGTTGGGCAGCGTCGACAGGTCGTTGCCGAAGGACGCCGTCTCGCTGGTGAACCGGTTGCCGGTCAGCTGCATCCCGTCGCCGGAGTCGCCGGCCAGCCGGATGACGACGCGGTCGAGTTCGACGACGCTCTTGACCAGCCCGCCGGGGGCCGAGCTGCCGGGCGTGAGGGGCGATCCGGTGACGGTCATCAGGTTTACCTCCGACGGCTCAGGTTACGGGCCGGGTTCACGTGCCGGTCCTGTGAGGCAGCTCACGGGACCCGTCGCCGAGTGCGGCACTCTCGGCACCAACCCTCCCCGACGGACCGCTGTTCCGCTCCACTCCCGTCCGTGACGGGGGTCGCAGCGCGGGGCCGGGAACGGCGGTCGCGGCCGTTCCGTTCACCGGGGCGTGCGGCGATGGGACAACGGGGTGCGGACGGCGCTCCTCCTCGGCCTGGTGGCCGGTCTCGCCCTCGCCGCCGGGGCACTGGTGGGCGGGCGGGGCGGTCTGCTCGTGGCGCTCGTCGTCGCGCTCGGGGTCAACGGCTGGGCCTGGTACTCCTCCGACCGGCTGGCCCTGCGCGCGATGCGGGCCTTCCCGGTCACCGAGACGCAGGCGCCGGGCCTGTACGCGATGGTGCGCGAGCTGGCCACCCAGGCCCGCCAGCCGATGCCGCGCCTCTACGTGAGCCCCACCGACCAGCCGAACGCCTTCGCCACCGGGCGCACGCCGCGCCGGGCCGCCGTCTGCTGCACCCAGGGCATCCTCGAGCTGCTCGACCGCCGCGAGCTGCGGGCGGTGCTCGCCCACGAGCTCTCGCACGTCCGCAACCGCGACGTCCTGGTCGGCTGCGTCGCCGGCGCCCTGGCCAGCGTCGTCACCTACCTGGCGCACCTGGCCACGTTCGCCACGCTGTTCGGCGGCCGCTCCGACGACGACCGCGACGGCGGCGTCCTCGGGACCCTGCTGCTGGTGCTGCTCGGCCCGCTGGCCGCCGGGCTGGTGCGGCTGGCGGTCACCCGCGGCCGCGAGTACGAGGCCGACGCCGACGGCGCCCGCCTCAGCGGGGACCCGCTGGCCCTGGCCAGCGCCCTGCGCCGCATCTCCGCCGGCGCCACGGCCCGCCCGCTGCCCGCCGACGACCGGCTGGTCGCGCAGAGCCACCTCATGATCGCGGCGCCGGTCCGTGCCGCGGGGCTGGCGGCGCTGTTCTCCACCCACCCGCCCATGGACCAGCGGATCGCCCGGCTGGAGCGGATGGCGGGGGAGTCCGGCCGCGGCTGACCGGGCCTCAGGCCCAGGAGGTCGACAGGCGCACGCTGGTGCCCGCGTCGTCGCGGCGGATCGTCACGTGGTCGCACAGCTGGCGGGCCAGCCACAGGCCCATCCCGCCGTGGGACAGGTCCTCCCCGTGCGCGGGCCCGTAGCCGGCGAACGGGTCGTCCAGGCCGCGGCCGGAGTCGCGGATGGTGGCCACCAGCCGCCCGGGCGCCGTCCACAGCCGCAGCCCCGCCGGCGGGGAGCCGTGCCGGACCGCGTTGGAGGTCATCTCGTCGACCGCCATGAGGAAGTCCTCGAGCACGTCGGCCGGCCCGTCGACGGCGCCCAGGCGGGCGCGGACGGCGTGCCGGAGGCCCGCGTAGTCGCTGATGTCGTCGTCGGCCAGCGCCGGGGCCGTGGCCTCCAGCGGCTCGTCGGGCACCGGCAGGGCCCGCAGGTAGGCGGCCGGGTCGACGTACCCGGGGTTGACCGCCCGGCCGTCGGGGGTGACGACGCCGGGGTGCGTGTGCAGCGCGGAGGCCAGCAGCGGGTCGGGGAGGGCGGAGCTGAACACGCACAGCCCCCACAGCGGCAGGGCCGCGAACGCGTCGTTGACGACCGACTCGTAGGCCTGCCACTCCCGCCAGTCCGCCGGGCCGGCGCCGAAGTCGACCTCGCCGACGCACCGGACCAGCCGGCCGGACGCGGCGTGCTGCTCGGCGAACCGGCGGAAGGCCGTGATCGCCGTGGGGGTGCGGGACCGGTACAGCTCCTGCCGCTCGACGACGACCACCCGCGGGTCCCGGCCGACGGCCTCCCACAGCGGGCCGGCGGTCTCCGGCCCGGTCGCGATCACGGCCGCGTCCCCGGCCTCCAGGCCCTCGAGCAGCCACGGCGCGGCAGCGGCGGCGACGTCGTGGGCCGAGTCGTAGACGAGCGCGTCGTGCCGTGTGCCCGCGGGCGGCAGGGAGCCCGCGTCGTCTGCGTCGTGGCCGGCGGCGGCGGAGCCGTCGCGGCGCGCTGCGCCGTCGCCGGGCTCCCCACCGGTCCGCCGGCTCCCGTGGAGGACCATCCCCTCCACGGTAACCGGCCCCGCCGGGGGCTCGTACGCCCGCGGACGGCGACCGCCCGATCGGAGCGGTCGCCGTCCGCGGGGCCGCCGGTCAGCGGTAGTTGTCGAACTGGAGGGCGACGTCGAGGTCCTGCGCGCGCAGCAGTCGCTGCACCTCCTGCAGGTCGTCCCGCTTCTTGCCGCTGACGCGGAGCTGGTCGCCCTGGATCTGGGCCTGGACGCCCTTGGGGCCCTCGTCGCGGATGATCTTCGCGATCTTCTTGGCCACGTCGGACTCGATGCCCTGCTTGATCCGCGCCGACAGCTTGTAGGCCTTGCCGGAGGACTGCGGCTCGTCGGCGTCGAGGGCCTTGAGCGAGATGCCGCGCTTGACGAGCTTGTCCCTGAAGACGTCGAGAGCGGCGTTGACCCGCTCCTCGGTGTCGGCCTGGAGGAGGACGCCGTTCTCCCCGGCCCAGGCGATGCTGGCGTTGGTCCCGCGGAAGTCGAAGCGCTGGGCGAGCTCCTTGCCCGCCTGGTTGATCGCGTTGTCGATCTCCTGGTGGTCGACCTTGCTCACGACGTCGAAGGACGAGTCGGCCATGTCTGCTCCTCACCCCGCGCGGAGGACCCGCGACGGGACCTCGTCGGGCCGTCGCCGGCCCGTCTTGTACGCTCTCCCCGTGGGTCCACGGCGGGTTGCCCGAGTGGCCAATGGGAGCGGACTGTAAATCCGTCGGCTTAGCCTACGAAGGTTCGAATCCTTCACCCGCCACCCCTCGCAGAGCGGCCCCCGACCGGCAGGTCGGGGGCCGCTCCCGCGTTCCGGGCCCGGGTCCGGCCTCAGGGCAGCGTCGGGGCCTGCGCGCCGGCGACCGCGGTGACCTCCAGCGGCCGCCCGCCGAGGAACAGCCAGCCGAAGGCGATCTGCACCGACCGCGTGCAGCGGACCGTGACCTCGGTGCCGTCGGTCTCCGCCGACCAGGCGTCCAGGGCGGTCCCGCCGTCGGCCAGGTGGTCGGCGACGGCGGCCCGCGCCGACTCGCCGGTCAGCGGCAGCACCGCGCCCACGCCGATGGCGTAGACCCGCCCCTCGTCGGTCCGGTTGGCGGCGGCCAGTGCCGCGCCGTCGCACACCGCCTGCACGTCCTGGTGCTCGAGGAAGGCGTCGGACGCGGCGACCGCGCCCAGTGCCATGAACGCGGCGACCAGCCAGCAGACGAGGACGAAGGGCATCGCGGAGCCGCGCTCCGCCTCGCTGCCGCCCGGTCGCCTGCCTCCCCGCACGGCGGGCAGCGTAGGTGCGGCGCGGCCCCGGCGGACCGCCGTCCACAGACCCGGTCGATCACACGGGCACCACCTGTCACCCGTGCCGGTGACCAACTGCTGATCAACAACCACCGTCCGTAGTGACACTACGGGCCGTCACCCGTTCGTGATGCTCTGTGCTTGCCTCGCCCGAGTGAGGGAAACGAAGGTTCCGGGCGCGGTCCGTACTCGAACGACGCTCTGCCCCCGCGCCTGGGTGACAGCCGCAGTTGCCAGCTGTCTTTTCCATGCCTGAGGAGGCGTCATGAACGAGCGTGGTGCGAAGTGGGCTCGCGGGGCCAAGTGGGCGCGGGGCGCCAAGTGGGCCCGGGGTGCGAAGTGGGCTCGCGGAGCCAAGTGGGCCTGATCCGCGGCTGACCCCGTCCCGAGCGGGGCGGGGTCACGGGTGGGGCGACCGCCCCTCCCTCCTTGGGGTCGGATCGGTTCTGGAGGACGGCCTGCGCTGTTAGCCTCAGCGCCGCCTCCTCCCTCCTCACAGATCCGGATCACCTTGGCGAGTCGCGCGCGTGCCACGCCCCGTCGTGTCGGCGCGCTGCTGCCCCTGGGCGTGATCGCCGCCGCCGGCGTCCTGCTCGCGACGGTTGCCGGCCTGCTGGTCTTCCCTGCCGCGCCGGCCGAGTTCCGGCTGGTGCCCTTCCTCGTCGTCGTGGCGGCCTTCTTCGCCACCGACATGGTCTCCCTGCACGTGGAGTTCCGGCGCCAGACGGTGGCGTGGTCGGTGAGCGAGCTCGCCCTGACGATCGCGCTGGTCGAGTTCGGCGGCATCTGGGCGGCGGTGGCCCGTGTTGTGGGGCTCGGCGCGAGCATGGCCTACCAGCGCTATGCCTGGGCGAAGATGGTCTACAACCTCGCGGTCGCCGTCATCGAGGTGGCTGCGGCCGTCACCGTGCTGCAGGTGCTGCCGTTCGGGACGCTGGAGGACCCGCTCAGCTGGGTGAGTCTCCTGGTCGCCGTCCTGGTCGCCGACCTCGTGGGTGCTCCGCTCGTCGTGGCGGCCATCCGACTCAGCGGCGGCAACCCCACGTTGCGGCTGTGGAAGGAACTGCTGCTCCCGATCGGGGTCGTCGCCCCCTTCGCCGTCTCCGTCGGGCTGGTGGCCACACTCCTCAACGCCCGGACCGGCTGGGCGGCCTTCCTCATCGCCCCCGCGGCGGTGGCGGTCATCCTGTTGTTCCGGCGGTTCGCCCAGGTCTCCCGGGCGGGGCAGGGGCTGGAGCAGATCTACGACTTCGCCCGGCGGATCGAGTCCGTGTCGCCCGACCAGGACGGGCCGCTCGAGATCGCCGTCGCGGTCAAGGAGCTGCTCAACGCGGACAAGGTCGCGCTGTGGCTGCCGCCCTACCTCGACGAGCCGCCGCGGCTGGTCGTGGCCGGCGACGGCGGCGTCACCTGGTACGACGGGCCGGCCGACCCCGAGGACGTCCTGCGCCAGCGGGTGCTGACGCCCGGGTCGTC
The DNA here is from genome assembly GCF_054050375.1 of Geodermatophilus sp. SYSU D00879. Taxonomy (NCBI): domain Bacteria; kingdom Bacillati; phylum Actinomycetota; class Actinomycetes; order Geodermatophilales; family Geodermatophilaceae; genus Geodermatophilus; species Geodermatophilus sp. SYSU D00879. The sequence goes on along the minus strand of NZ_JBJGZF010000016.1, from coordinate 109,439 downwards.
CGAGCCGGTCCTGGTGACCGCCGGCCGGGCGACGCCCGCCGAGTCCGCCGCACTGGCCCGCCGCGGCGCCCAGGAGGTCCTCGGCGCCCCCGTGGCCACGGCGGCCGGCGAGCCCGGCTACCTGGAGGTGTGCGACCGGCGCAGCGACGTCGTGTCCTTCTCCGGCAGCGACCGCTCCGCCCTGGACTCGATGCTGACCCACGTCAACGCGGCGATCCGCCAGCAGCAGCTGCTCACCCAGATCCGCTACGACGCCGACCACGACCGGCTCACCGGGCTGCCCAACCGGCAGCGGCTGGCCGCCGAGATCGACCAGATGCTCGGCGCCGACCCGGTCGGGGCGCGGGCCGGCCTGGTCCTCGCCGCCCTGGACAACCACACCGAGATCGTCGACACCCTCGGCCACGCCGCGGCCGACGAGCTGCTGCTGGTCACCGCGGGCCTGCTGCGCGAGCACGCGCCGCCGGACGCGCTCGTCACGCGGATGGAGGGCGAGCAGTTCGCCGTCCTCCTGCCCGGCCTGTCCCTGCCGGCGACCGAGCGGGCCGCCCGGCGGCTGCGCGAGGCCACCTCGACCCGGGCGCGGGTCGCCGGCCTGGACCTGGAGGTCACGCTGACCGTCGGCGTCGCGGCCGCACCGGTCCACGGCACGGACTCCGGCACGCTCATGCAGCGGGCCGACGTCGCGCTGCTGGCGGCCGCCTCCGAGAACGGCGGCGTCGCCAGCTACCACCAGGTGCTGGACCAGCAGAGCCTGCGCCGCCTGCAGCTGGGCACCGAGCTCGAGCAGGCCATGGCCGACGGGCAGATCAGCGTCGTCTTCCAGCCGATCATCGACGCCCGGACCTCCGACATCGTCTCGGTGGAGACCCTCGTCCGCTGGGCGCACCCGCGCTTCGGCGCGATCCCGCCGGACGACTTCATCCACCTCGCCGAGCAGATCGGCCGCATCGGCCCGCTCACCGACCACGTGCTGGACCTCGCGCTGGCCCGCTGCCGGCGGTGGCTGGACCAGGACATCGCGCTGTCGGTCGCGGTGAACCTCTCCGCCCGCTGCCTGGCCGAGCCGGACCTGGTCGAGCGGGTGCAGCGGGCGCTGCGCCGCCACGGCGTCCCGGGGGAGCTGCTGATCCTCGAGCTGACCGAGGGCAGCGTCGTCGACGACTCGGTGCGCTCGGGCACCGTCCTCACCGACCTGCACGCCCTGGGCCTGCGGCTGTCGATGGACGACTTCGGGACCGGCTACTCGTCGCTGTCCCAGCTGCGGCAGCTGCCGATCGACGAGGTCAAGATCGACAAGTCCTTCGTGCTGGGGATGTCCACCAGCCAGGGCGAGTCGTTCATCGCCCGCTCGATCATCGAGCTCGCCCACAACCTGGGCCTGCGCGTGGTCGCCGAGGGCGTCGAGGACGAGCTGACCCGCAAGCTGCTCACCGAGATGGGCTGCGACAAGCTCCAGGGCTTCCTGGTCAGCCGGCCGCTGGCCGACGAGGTGCTGGAGAAGTGGCTGCTCGCGCGCACCGGCGTGCGGTCCGCCGCGCCCGGCGCCCAGCACCGCCGTCTGTTCGTCCGCGCCTGACTGTTACAGTCGTCTGGCACACCCCGGAGGGGGTGCGAGACCGCCGGAGACGGTGGGGTAGAGTTCCCTCCGGCTCAGTGAGCACGCCCCTTTAGCTCAGTCGGCAGAGCGTCTCCATGGTAAGGAGAAGGTCTACGGTTCGATTCCGTAAAGGGGCTCCGACCCACCGGTCCTGTCGCGAGACCGGGCCGCGCGGTCTTCCCGGCGGTGTAGCTCAGCCTGGCAGAGCAAGCGGCTCATAATCGCTGTGTCACCGGTTCAAATCCGGTCACCGCTACCCCAGACGGACCCCGTACCCCGGGGTCCGTCGCCGTGTCGGCACCCGCCGCCACGGTCCCCGGCCTCCGGGCCGGTCCGCACAAGGCGAGGAGTGCCCCGTGGCAGCCACCGACGTCCGTCCGAAGATCACCCTGGCCTGCCAGGAGTGCAAGAGCCGCAACTACATCACCCGCAAGAACCGGCGGAACGACCCCGACCGGCTCGAGCTGAAGAAGTACTGCCCGCGGGACAAGAAGCACACGGTCCACCGCGAGACCCGCTGACGCCGGTCCGCGAGGAGCGAGGGAGGGCGGGAGTGGCGCTGGACGCAGGACTGGTCGGGCGCAGCTACCCGCCCTCCGCCGTCTACGAGGTCGGCCGCGCGAAGATCGCCGAGTTCGCCGCCGCCGTCGGCGCGACCGACCCGGTGCACGCCGACGCCGACGCCGCCCGCGCGCTCGGGCACCCGGACGTCGTCGCGCCGCCCACCTTCGCCATCGTGGTCACCCTGGGCGCGGCCGACGTCGTGCTGGACGATCCCGACGTGGCCCTCGACTACAGCCGGGTCGTGCACGGCGAGCAGCGGTTCACCCACCACCGGCCGATCCGCGCCGGCGACCGGCTGGTGAGCACCACGACGATCGAGGCGGTGCGCAGCGTGGCCGGCAACGACCTGCTCACCACCCGCGTCGACGTCGCCACCGAGGACGGCGAGGCCGTCTGCACCGCCACCTCGATGCTCGTGGCCCGGGGGACGGCGTGAGCGCCCGGCTGCGGGCCGCCGACGTCGCCGTCGGCACCGAGCTGCCCGAGCAGACGCACCGGGTCACCCGCGCGGACCTGGTCCGCTACGCGGGCGCCTCCGGCGACCTGAACCCGATCCACTGGAGCGACCGGGTCGCCACCGGCGTCGGCCTGCCCGGCGTCATCGCGCACGGGATGCTCACGATGGGCCTGGCCGCCCGCGCGGTGACCGACTGGGCCGGCGACCCGGGCGCCGTCGTCGAGTACCAGGTCCGCTTCGGCCGCCCGGTGGTCGTGCCCGACGACGACGCCGGCGCCGAGGTCACCGTCCGTGGCCGGGTGGGCGCCGTCCTCGACGGCGGCCGGGTGCGCGTGGACCTCACGGTCACCAGCGGCGGCGAGAAGGTGCTGTCCCTCGCCCGCGCCACCGTCGCGCTGGCATGACCCCCCGGCGGGCCCTGCCGGCCGCGGCCGCGGCGCTGCTCCTGCTGGCCGGCTGCGGCACCTCCTTCACCGAGACGCTCGCCGCGGAGGAGTCCGCGTCGGCGGCGCCGTCGTCGCCCGCGTCGTCCGAGGGCGGGGACGACGCCCCGAGCTGCCCGGCCGAGCGCGCCGAGCCCGATCCCGACCGCCCCGTCGTCGACCTGGAGTTCCGGCTCTCCGACGACGGGCGCACCGTCACCGGCACCGAGAACGTCGTCTTCACCCCGGACCGCGCCACCGACGAGATGGTGTTCCGGCTGGTGCCCAACAGCCCCGGCGCGGCCGAGCTCGGCAACCGGATCACCGTCGACGACGTCCGCGGCGCCGACGTCGACCAGGCCGGCTACGAGGACGCCGGCGCCGAGGGCCCGGGCGGGCTCTACGTGCTCCAGCTCGACGGCGAGCTGGAGGCCGGCGAGTCCACCGAGGTGGAGCTGGACTTCACCGTCTCCCTCGGCGGCAGCGGCTTCGAGCGGCTGGGCACGGCCGAGGACGTGTCCTGGTGGGCCAGCGGCTTCCCCCTGCTGGCCTGGGAACCCGGCGTCGGGTGGGCGCGCGACCCGTTCGTCGGAATCCTCGGCGAGACCGCCACCAGCCCGGTCGCCGACACCACGATCAGCGTCTCGGCGCCCGAGGACCTCGTCGTCCTCATGACCGGCGACCAGGACGAGCCCTCCGGGCCCGAGGACGGCCGGCGCACCTGGACCGCGAACGAGCCGGTCGCCCGCGACGTCAGCGTCGCCGCCGGGGACTTCCGGACCGCCACGCTCACCTCGCCGAACGGCGTCGAGATCACCACCGGGGTGCTGCCGGACTCGCGCACCGGCCCGGGCGAGCTCGCCGACTGGACCAGCGACGACGTGACCGCCCTCGCCGACCGGTTCGGCCCCTTCCCGTACGACACCCTCACCGTGCCGCTGCTGCCCGACGCGGGCGGCGGCATCGAGTACCCGAGCTCGATCCTGCTCGCCGGCGCCAGCCGGGTCGTGCTCGAGCACGAGGTCGCGCACATGTGGTTCTACGGGATGGTCGGCGACTCGCAGTTCCGCGACCCGTGGCTCGACGAGGCCTTCGCGACCTACGCCGAGAGCGACGGCGACGTGCCGCAGGAGCGGCTCGACGCGACGCTGGCCGCACCGGGCGACGTCGGCGCGGCGATGGACGAGTTCTCCGACACCGGCAGCTACTTCGACGTCGTCTACGGCAAGGGCGGCGCCGCGCTGCTGGCCGCCCGGCAGGCCGCCGGTGCCGCGGAGTTCGACGCGGCGCTGCGCTGCTACGTGCAGGTCAACGCGTGGACGATCGCCACGCCCGCCGACCTGGCGCAGGCGCTGGCCGACCTCCCGGCCGCCACCGAGGTGCTGGTGGCGGCCGGCGCCCTCGACGAGGACGACCTCCCGGACTAGTCGACGACCTTCCGGTGTGATCACGGCCCCCCGCAGGGGCCCGCCGCGAGCCTGCGCACGGTGGGGGGCAGGGGGTCCTCACCCCAGGAGGCGCTGCAGCCGGCCGACGCCCTCGGCCAGGTCGTCGTCGCCGAGCGCGTAGGACATCCGCACGTAGCCCGGCGTGCCGAAGGCCTCCCCGGGGACGACGGCCACCTCGGCCTCCTCCAGCACGATCTCGGCGAACTCCGCGCTGCTCGACGCGGTGCGGCCGTTGATCGGCCGGCCCAGCAGGCCCTTCACCGACGGGTAGACGTAGAAGGCGCCCTGCGGCTCGGGGCAGGTGATGCCGGGGATCTCCCGCAGCATCGACACGATGGTCTTCCGGCGCCGGTCGAACGCCGTCCGCATCGCGTCCACCGCCGACAGGTCGCCGGTCAGCGCGGCCACCGCCGCCGCCTGGGACACGTTGGCGACGTTCGAGGTGGCGTGCGACTGCAGGTTGGTCGCGGCCTTGACGACGTCGGCGGGGCCGACGATCCAGCCGACCCGCCAGCCGGTCATCGCGTAGGTCTTGGCCACCCCGTTGACGACGACGCAGCGGTCGGCGAGCTCGGGGACGACGACCGGCATCGACGGCGCGGTGACCCCGCCGTAGGTCAGGTGCTCGTAGATCTCGTCGGTGAGCACCCACAGCCCGGCCTCCAGGGCCCAGCGGCCGATGGCCTCGACCTGGTCGGGCGGGTAGACCGCGCCGGTCGGGTTGGACGGCGAGACGAACAGCAGCACCTTGGTGCGCTCGGTGCGCGCGGCCTCGAGCTGCTCGACCGAGACGAGGTAGCCGCTGTCCTCGTCGGCGACCACGGGCACCGGCACGCCGCCGGCCAGCCGGATCGCCTCCGGGTAGGTGGTCCAGTAGGGCGCGGGCACGAGGACCTCGTCGCCGGGGTCGAGCATCGTGGCGAACGCCTCGTACACGGCCTGCTTGCCGCCGTTGGTCACCAGCACCTGCGCCGGCGTGACGGTCAGGCTCGAGTCGCGCGCCGTCTTCGCGACGATCGCCTCCTTGAGCGCGGGCAGGCCGCCGGCGGGGGTGTAGCGGTGCATCGCCGGCTGCCGGGCCGCGGCGATGGCCGCCTCGACGACGTAGTCCGGCGTCGGGAAGTCCGGCTCACCGGCGCCGAAGCCGATGACCGGCTTGCCCGCCGCCTTGAGGGCCTTGGCCTTCGCGTCCACCGCGAGCGTGGCGGACTCGGCGATGGACCCGATGCGCCGCGAGACGCGGCGCTCGGCGGGGGAGAGGGCGGACTCCGACGGGGAGACGGCGGTCATGGGTCCATCGTGTCAGGCGCCACGCCGCCGGGGCCCGTCAGTTCCCGGTCCTCCGGGGCACGGCCCGCGTGACCACCGCCGACGGCACCGCCCCGGTGACCCCGCGCGGGAGGTCCTCCGGAGCGCGGTCACGGACCGGTCCCGCGGTCCCGTACACTGGCAACCCTGGGGCGTTCGACCCCGCCACCGGCGTGCCCCGGATCCTCCCGGGACCGGCGTGCCGAGGGCGAGGCCCGACCGTCCCGGGGCAGCCCGGGGTCACCAGCCCCGGGCGCCAAGGGGTGTAGCTCAATTGGCAGAGCAGCGGTCTCCAAAACCGCAGGCTGCAGGTTCAAGTCCTGTCACCCCTGCCCGTGCCGCCGGCCCGTGCCGGCGGGCAGCACGACCCGGCACGACCGCGCACCGGCTCCCCGGACGCGGTCGCCGGCCGGTGAGCACCACACCAGACGGCCCGACAGCAGCGGCCACCAACCACGACGCGAGCGAGGCGCAGTGAGCGAGAAGCCGGGCCGCGGGGAGGACCCCCGCACCGCCTCCGACGCCGAGCTGTCCGACGAGCAGCTCGACCGCGAGGCCCCGGGCGTCGAGGACGCCGCCGAGCTGGAGGCCGCCGAGGACGAGGTCGCCGCCGAGGCCGAGGCCGACGAGGACAAGGTCGTCAGCGCCCCGGCCCGCCGCCGCGGCGGCCGGATCACCGCCGGCGACGACGAGGACGACGAGCCGGCCGCCCCGCGCACCCGGCGCCCCGCCCGCGAGGAGGCCGCCGGCAGCCGTCCCGCCGGTCGCGCCGCCGAGGGCTCCGGCACCCGGTCCCGGGCCGCCGCGCAGCGGGCGCGGGCCGAGGAGGTCCGGCAGAAGCGCAACCTGCGCCGGTTCCTGCGCGAGGTCGTCGCCGAGCTCCGCAAGGTCATCTGGCCCGGCCGCCGGGAGCTGATCACCTACACGACCGTCGTCATCCTCTTCGTGGCGTTCATGGTGGCGCTCGTCGCGGGCCTCGACGTCCTCTTCGCGCAGGGCGTGCTCGCCGTCTTCGGCTGACCGCCCCCTGCGCCTGACCGCACCCGACAAGGAAGAGACCCCGTGACCGACCCCCGCGAGCCCTTCGACACCGACAGCGACGTCGAGGCCATCGACCTCGACGACCAGCGGATGGACGTCCGCGGCAGCGTCGACCTCGAGACCGGCGCGGACGAGGCCGGCTCCGCCGAGGGCTCGGTCGACACCGCCGACCAGGACACCGCCACCGGTGTCTCCGACGTGACCCCCGCGGTCGAGGGCGGCGGCCGCGACAGTCTGGTCGGCGACCCGCTGGCCGCGCCGGCCCCCGACCACGACCCGGTCGTGACCGAGGCCCTGGCCGAGGCGGAGGCCGCGGACGAGGACCCGCGCGAGACGCTCAAGCGGACCCTGCGGACCCAGTTCGGCGACTGGTACGTCATCCACTCCTACGCGGGCTACGAGAACAAGGTGAAGACCAACCTCGAGTCCCGCATCCAGTCGCTGGACATGGAGGACTACATCTTCCAGATCGAGGTGCCCACCGAGGAGGTCACCGAGATCAAGAACGGCAAGCGCACCCAGGTCAACCGGAAGAAGCTGCCCGGCTACCTGCTCGTCCGGATGGACCTCAACGACGAGTCCTGGGGCGCGGTCCGCAACACCCCCGGCGTCACCGGCTTCGTCGGTGCCACCTCGCGGCCCTCGCCGCTGAGCATCGACGAGGTCGTCAACCTGCTGGTGCCCGACGCCCCGCCGCAGGCGGCCAAGGCGGCCGAGGCGGCCTCGCCCGCGGCGGCGTCCGCGCCGACCGCCGTCGTCGACTTCGAGATCGGCGAGTCGGTGACCGTCATGGACGGCCCGTTCGCCACCCTCCCGGCGACCATCAACGAGATCAACGCCGAGCAGCAGAAGCTGCAGGTGCTGGTCTCCATCTTCGGCCGGGAGACGCCGGTCGAGCTGTCGTTCACCCAGGTCGCCAAGATCTGAGTGCGCCCGAGCACCACCCCGGCCGTTCGAGCCTGAGTCACACGAGAAGGAAGTCATGCCCCCCAGGAAGCGGTTGACCGCGGTCATCAAGCTCCAGATCAACGCCGGTGCGGCCACCCCCGCGCCGCCCGTGGGTCCGGCGCTCGGCCAGCACGGCGTCAACATCATGGAGTTCTGCAAGGCGTACAACGCCGCCACGGAGTCGCAGCGCGGCAACGTGGTCCCGGTCGAGATCTCGGTGTACGAGGACCGCTCGTTCACCTTCGTCACCAAGACCCCGCCGGCCGCCCGCATGCTGCTCAAGGCCGCGGGTGTCGAGAAGGGCTCGGGCGAGCCGCACAAGACCAAGGTCGCCACGGTCACCCGCGACCAGGTCCGCGAGATCGCGCAGACCAAGATGCCCGACCTCAACGCCAACTCGCTGGACGAGGCCGAGCGGATCATCGCCGGCACCGCCCGGTCGATGGGCATCACCGTCACCGGCTGACGGAAGCCGCCGGGAACCGGCGGCGTTGCACCACCCGGGGCTCGTCCGAGCCCCGCGCACCTGTGGGAGGGCCTGCGCCAGGCCCGCACACCACGAGATCCCCGCACCCGCGGCGGGGGAGAGGAACCACCATGGCGAAGCACGGCAAGAAGTACCTCGAGGCGGCCGCCAAGGTCGACCGCGAGGCCCTGTACAGCCCGCTGCAGGCGGCGGGGCTGGCGAAGGAGACCTCGCCGACCACCTACGACGCCACCGTCGAGGTGGCCATGCGGCTGGGCGTCGACCCGCGCAAGGCCGACCAGATGGTCCGCGGCACGGTCAACCTGCCCCACGGCACCGGCAAGACCGCCCGCGTCATCGTCTTCGCGACCGGCGACAAGGCCGCCGAGGCCGAGGCCGCCGGTGCCGACGTCGTCGGCTCGGACGACCTGATCGCGCGCATCCAGGAGGGCTTCCTGGACTTCGACGCCGCGATCGCCACGCCCGACCAGATGGCCAAGGTCGGCCGAATCGCCCGCATCCTCGGCCCCCGCGGCCTGATGCCCAACCCGAAGACGGGCACCGTGACCCCCGACGTCACCAAGGCCGTCGCGGACATCAAGGGCGGGAAGATCAACTTCCGCGTCGACAAGCAGGCCAACCTGCACCTGGTGATCGGCAAGACCTCCTTCGACGAGACCAAGCTCGTCGAGAACTACGCCGCCGCCCTCGACGAGGTGCTGCGCGCCAAGCCGGCCGCGGCCAAGGGCCGGTACCTCAAGAAGGTCACCATCTCCACCACGATGGGCCCGGGCATCCCGGTCGACCCGAACCGCACCCGCAACCTGACGGTGGACGAGCCCACCGCGTGAGCTCCTGCTGAGAGCGACCCGGAGGCCCCGCCGCGCACCCCGCGCGGCGGGGCCTCCTGGCGTTCCGGGCACCGGCCGCCGCCTCCGGCCCGACGTCGCGTATGCTGGTCGGCGTTCCCCCCACGACCGCTGGTCGTCGCACGCCCGCGTGCGATCGAAGGTCCCGGATCCCCGGGCGGCCCGCGCAGGAGGACGGTTCGATCGCCGCGGCGCCCCGTGCCCGCGTCCCTCGCCCCGTGCGCCCTGCGCCGGGGCGTTCCTCGTCTCCGGGCCCCGATCGCCCGCTCTCGTACGACGCACGGGTGGTCACCCGTCCGACGAGAGGAGGCCCATGCCCACGCAGGCGAAGGCCGCTGTGATCGACGAGATCACCGAGCGGTTCCAGAAGTCCAGCGCGGCCGTGCTCACCGAGTACCGCGGGCTGACCGTGTCGCAGCTGACCCAGCTGCGGCGTTCCCTCGGTGCGGGCAGCAGCTACGCCGTCGTCAAGAACACCCTGACGAAGCGGGCGGCGGACTCGGTCGGCCACACCGACCTGGCCCCGCTGCTCAACGGCCCGACCGCGATCGCCTTCATCGAGGGCGACGTCGTCGAGGCCGCCAAGGCCATCCGCGACTTCGCGCGCGCCAACCCGCTGCTCGTCGTCAAGGGCGGCGTCGTCGAGGGCCGCACCGTCGGCCCCGCCGAGGTCACCGCTCTCGCCGACGTCGAGCCGCGCGAGGTGCTGCTGGCCAAGCTGGCCGGCGCGATGAAGGGCAACCTCACCAAGGCCGCCGGGCTGTTCCAGGCCCCGCTGTCCCAGGTCGCCCGCCTGGCCGCCGCGCTGCAGGAGAAGAAGCCCGCCGAGGGCGACTCCGCTGCCGCCGACACCGCTGCTGCCGACACCGCTGCTGCCGACACCACCACCGACTCCGCTGACGCCGCGGACACCGCGGCCAGCACCGACTGACCCCAGAAGGAGAGATCATGGCCAAGCTGTCCACCGCGGAGCTGCTCGACGCGTTCAAGGAGATGACGCTGCTCGAGCTGTCCGACTTCGTGAAGCAGTTCGAGGAGACCTTCGAGGTCACCGCGGCTGCCCCCGTCGCCGTCGCGGCCGCCCCGGCCGCCGGTGGTGCCGGTGACGGCGGTGCCCCCGCCGCCGAGGAGCAGGACGAGTTCGACGTCATCCTCGAGGCCGCCGGCGACAAGAAGATCCAGGTCATCAAGGAGGTGCGCGGCCTGACCTCGCTCGGCCTCAAGGAGGCCAAGGACCTGGTCGACGGCGCGCCGAAGCCGGTCCTGGAGAAGGTCGCCAAGGACGCCGCCGAGAAGGCCAAGGCCGCTCTCGAGGGCGCCGGCGCCACCGTCACCATCAAGTGACGCCGTCCCCGGCCTGAGCCGGGGACCTGCACCACCCAGCACGCCACAGGGGCCGCTCTCCTCCGGGAGGGCGGCCCCTGTCGCGTCCGCCCCCTCGGTGGGGTGGTGTGACAGCGACCCGTGTCACGTCGGACGAGTGACCCACGTAACCTCCCCCTCCGGTCCTCGTTACCCGTGAGTACGAGGAGGCGGTGTCCCGGCACACGGGGCCCGCGACGGGACGCGGTCCCGGGGCTCCCGCCGCGCGCGGGCCCCGGACAGGGGCGAGGAGGTCGACGGTGGGCGTCGCGGTCCAGGTCGAGGGGCTGACCAAGTCCTTCGGCAGCCAGAACATCTGGAGCGACGTCACCCTCACGCTGCCGCCGGGGGAGATCTCCGTGCTGCTGGGCCCCTCGGGCACCGGCAAGTCGGTGTTCCTCAAGTCGCTGGTCGGGCTGCTCAAGCCCGAGCGCGGCTCGATCGTCATCACCGACACCGACATCGTCCGGTGCGGCGAGGCCAGGCTCTACGAGGTCCGCAAGCTGTTCGGCGTCCTGTTCCAGGACGGCGCGCTGTTCGGCTCGATGAACCTCTTCGACAACATCGCCTTCCCGCTGCGCGAGCACACGAGGAAGAGCGAGTCCGAGGTCCGCCGCATCGTCCTCGAGAAGATGGACATGGTCGGCCTGCAGGGCGCCGAGGGGAAGCTGCCCGGCGAGATCTCCGGCGGCATGCGCAAGCGCGCCGGCCTCGCCCGCGCGCTGGTGCTCGACCCCGAGATCATCCTGTTCGACGAGCCGGACTCGGGTCTGGACCCGGTCCGCGTCGCCTACCTCAACCAGCTGATCGTCGACCTCAACGCGCAGATCGACGCCACCTTCCTCATCGTCACGCACGACATCGGCACCGCCCGCACCGTGCCCGACAACCTCGGCCTGCTCTACCGCAAGCACCTGGCGATGTTCGGCCCGCGGGAGCAGCTGCTCACCTCGCAGGAGCCGGTGGTCCAGCAGTTCCTCAACGGCCGCCGCGAGGGCCCGATCGGCATGAGCGAGGAGAAGGACGTCGCGCAGGTCGAGGCCGAGATGGCCGCCCTGCAGGCCCGCGGCGGCGACCGGCACAACGGCGTCGGGCCCAAGGGCGCCGTCGGCGGCGACGCCGTCCCGCCGCAGCTGGACCCCTCCCCGGGCCTGCCCGAGCGGCGCGCCCAGCGCCGCCGGCAGGAGCGCGTGGCTCGCATGCTGCACCAGTTCGACCCGGCCACCGCCACGGCGATCCGCGCCTCCCTGCCCGAGGACCTGCTCGCCCAGGTCGACGCCGGCGTGTTCTCGCCGACGACGGACGCCACCGGGCGGCACTGGGACACCTCGCAGGTCGTCGGCGCGACGGCGGCCGGCGGCGCCCTGCCCGGCCCGCGGGACGGCCGGTGACGGCCACCGGGAAGCCGGAGGCGCCGGGCCTGCTCGACGGGAAGCTCTCCCCGGTCCGGCCGCTGCGGGCCAGCGGCACGCTGTTCGCCTTCGCGCTCGACACCTTCCGCGCGCTGCCCAGGCGGCCCTTCCAGCTGCGCGAGTTCGTGCAGCAGACCTGGTTCGTCGCCAGCGTCACCATCCTGCCGACGGCGCTGGTCGCGATCCCCTTCGGCGCGGTCATCGCCCTGCAGCTGGGCTCGCTGACCCGCCAGCTCGGCGCCCAGTCGTTCACCGGCTCGGCGTCGGTGCTGGCCGTGCTGCGCGAGGCCAGCCCGATCGTCACCGCGCTGCTCATCGCCGGCGCCGGCGGCTCGGCCATCTGCGCCGACCTCGGCGCCCGCAAGATCCGCGACGAGATCGACGCCATGGAGGTGCTCGGGATCAACCCGATCCAGCGCCTCGTCGTCCCGCGCGTGCTGGCCGCGATGGTCGTCGCCACCCTGCTCAACGGCCTGGTCAGCGTCGTCGGCGTGGCCGGCGGCTACTTCTTCAACGTCGTCCTGCAGGGCGGCACCCCGGGCGCCTACCTGGCGTCGTTCGGCGCGCTCGCGCAGGTCGAGGACTTCTGGTCCGGGGAGATCAAGGCCCTCGTGTTCGGGCTGATCGCCGGGATCGTCGCCTCCTACAAGGGCCTGCGCGCCGGCGGCGGGCCCAAGGGCGTCGGCGACGCGGTGAACCAGTCGGTGGTCATCACCTTCCTGCTGCTGTTCGCCGTGAACTTCGTGATGACGGCGATCTACTTCCAGCTCGTCCCGCCGAAGGGGCAGTGACCCGATGGCACTGCTCTCCCCGGTCGACCGGGTCCGCGTCGGCGCCCGCCGGCTGGTCCGCCGCGTCTACGGCCGCCCGATGGACACCCTCGAGGACCTCGGCGACCAGCTGTCCTTCTACGGCCGCGCGCTGGGCTGGACGCCGCGCACGCTGCGCCGCTACAAGCGGGAGACGTTCCGGCTGCTCGCCGAGGTCACCTTCGGCACCGGCGCGCTGGCGGTCATCGGCGGCACGGTCGGCGTCATCGCGTTCCTGTCGTTCTTCACCGGCACCGAGGTCGGGCTGCAGGGCTACGCGGCGCTGGACCAGCTCGGCACCTCGGCGTTCACCGGCTTCCTCTCGGCGTACTTCAACACCCGGGAGATCGCCCCGCTGGTCGCCGGCCTGGCGCTGTCGGCCACCGTCGGCTGCGGCTTCACCGCCCAGATCGGCGCCATGCGGATCAACGAGGAGATCGACGCCCTCGAGGTCATGGGCGTGCCCTCGCTGCCGTTCCTGGTGACCACCCGCATCGTCGCCGGGTTCGTCGCGGTCATCCCGCTCTACGTCATCGGCCTGCTGAGCAGCTACTTCGCCACCCGGACCATCACCACCGAGGCGTACGCGCAGTCGGCCGGCACCTACGACCACTACTTCAACCTCTTCCTGCCGCCGCAGGACGTGCTGTGGTCGTTCGTCAAGGTGCTCGTCTTCGCCGTCGTGATCATCCTGAGCCACTGCTACTACGGCTACCGGGCCAGCGGCGGCCCGGCCGGGGTCGGCCTCGCCGTGGGCCGGGCGGTGCGCTTCTCGATCGTGGCGGTCATGGTCATCGACCTGTTCCTGTCGCTGGCCATCTGGGGTTCGACGACGACGGTCCGGATCGCGGGGTGAGCGGGCGATGAGCGGGGGCAGGGGCGCGGTGGTGCGCCGTCGGCTGCAGGGCGTGGCGTTCCTCGTCGTCCTGGTGATGCTGCTGGCGCTGACCGTGGCGCTCTACACCAAGGCGTTCACCGACACCGCGCGCGTGGTGCTGCACGCCGACACCGTGGGCAACCAGCTGCAGGAGACCTCCGACGTCAAGGTGCGCGGGGTGATCGTCGGCGAGGTGCGCTCGGTCGACGCCGGCGCCGAGGGCGCGACGATCGAGCTGGCCATCCGGCCGGAGTTCCTGGACCGGATCCCCGCCGACGTCACCGCCCGGCTGCTGCCCAAGACGCTGTTCGGCGAGCGCTACGTGTCCCTCGTCGTGCCCGAGCGGCCCTCGGCGGAGCGGCTGGCCGACGGTGACGAGATCGGCCAGGACCGCACCGAGAACGCCGTCGAGCTGCAGCGGGTCATCGACGACCTGCTGCCGCTGCTGCGGGCGGTGCAGCCGCAGGACCTCAGCTACACCCTCGGCGCGGTGGCCTCGGCCCTGCGCGGCCGCGGCGACCGGCTGGGGGAGAACCTCGCCGCGATCGGCGGCTACGTCGGCGAGCTGAACACCGTGCTGCCCGAGCTGCAGGCCGACATCAGCGGCCTGGCCGACGTCGCCGACACCTACACCTCCGCCGCCGACGACCTGCTCGCGGTGCTGGACGACCTGGCGGTGACGTCGCGGACGCTGGTCGACCAGTCCGAGCAGCTGCGGCGCACGTTCACCGTCGTGGGCGCCTCGTCGGCGACCGCCGCCGGCTTCCTGGAGACCAACGAGCGCAGCCTCATCTCGCTGGCCGCCACCTCGCGGCCGGTGCTCGGCCTGTTCGCCGAGTACTCGCCGGAGTACCCCTGCCTGCTCGACGGCCTGGCCCGCTTCAAGCCGATGATCACCGAGGCCTTCGGCGGCGACGGCGACCCCGCGCTGAACCTGGACATCACCGTGACGCTGCCGCCGCGCAACCCGTACCAGCCCGGCGACCAGCCGGCCTACCTCGACCGGTCCGGGCCCGACTGCCAGGGCCTGGGCGACATCGACGCGATCATCGCGGCCGCCGACCGGGGCGAGTACTACTGCCCGGTGCCGCCGGTGGACGGCGTCGACTCGGTGGACAACCCGTACAGCGGCAACCCCAACTGCCTGGGCGGCCGCGGGCCCGAGGACGTCCCCGCCGGCGCCGGCGAGCCCGACGGCAACGTGACCACCGACCTGTCCGCCTTCGGGAACTCCGTGCCGGGGCAGCTGGCCGGGTCGACGGCGGAGCTGGACTTCGTGCGCAGCATCCTCGGCTACCAGACCGGCGTGGACCCCGGCGAGGTCTCCGACCTGGCCGCCTCCACGATGGCGCCGCTGCTGCGCGGGACCCAGGTGGCGCTGCGATGAGGGGGCTCGCCGCGCCGTTGACCAAGCTGGCCGTCTTCGCGCTGGTCACCGTGCTCGCCAGCTACGTCCTGGTCAGCACCATCACCAACGCCGGCTACGGCGAGCCGCTGGAGTACCGGGCGCAGTTCTCCGACGTCGCCGGCCTGGTGGAGGGCGACGAGGTGCGCATCGCCGGCGTCCGGGTGGGCCAGGTGACCGCCATCGGCCTGTCCGACCGGACCGAGCGGCCGGTGGCCGAGGTGACCGTCGCGGTCGACGCCGACGTCCCGCTGCCCACCTCGGTGCTGGCGACCATCCGCTACCGCAACCTCGTCGGCCAGCGCTACGTCGCGCTGACCGAGGGGGAGGGGTCGGCCGGGCGCACCCTCGAGGAGGGCGACACCATCCCGCTGGCCCAGACGACGCCGGCGCTGGACCTCACCACGCTGTTCGGCGGGTTCCAGCCCCTGTTCCAGGCCCTCTCGCCGCAGGACGTCAACCGGCTGTCCTTCGAGATCATCCAGGTGTTCCAGGGCGAGGGCGGCACGGTGGAGAGCCTGCTCGGCCACGTCGGCTCGCTGACCTCGTCCCTGGCGGACAAGGACGCCGTCATCGGCAGCGTCATCGACAACCTGACCTCGGTGATGGGGACGGTCGCCGCCCGGGACGAGCAGCTGTCGTCGCTGGTCGTCTCGCTGCAGCAGTTCGTCTCCGGGCTGAGCGAGGACCGCGACGCGATCTTCGACTCGCTGCAGACCATCGACGGCCTGGCGGTCAGCACCGCCGGGCTGCTCGAGGACGCCCGCGCCCCGCTGGCCGCGGACATCGAGGGCCTCGGCGACCTGGCCGGCAACCTCGCCGACACCGGCGACGTCCTGGAGGACTTCCTGCAGCTCGCCCCGACCAAGATCGACCTGATCACGCGGACCGCCGTCAACGGCAGCTGGTTCAACTTCTACATGTGCGGGGCGTCCGGCACGGTCACCCTGCCCGGCGCCGACGAGCCGAGCACCATCCCCGCGGGCGGGCTGTCCTCCGGCGGGAGGGGGTGCTGATGGCCCGCCGTCCGGCCAAGCCGTTCCGCGACCGCAACCCGGTCGTCATCGGGGCGGTCAGCCTCTCGCTGATCGCGCTGCTGGTGCTGCTCGCCTTCAACGCCCAGTCGCTGCCGCTCATCGGTGGCGGCACCGTCTACCGCGCCCAGTTCTCCGAGGCCGCGGGCCTCCGGCCCGACGACCCGGTGCGCGTCGCCGGCGTCAAGGTCGGTCAGGTCGAGAGCCTGGCGCTGGAGGACGGCGCGGTCACCGTCGAGTTCCGCGTCCGCGACGCGTTCGTCGGGGACCGGTCCGAGGCGGCCATCAGGATCGAGACGGTGCTCGGCGCGAAGTACCTGGCGCTGGTCCCGCGCGGCGCGACGCCGCTGGACCCCGAGCAGCGCATCCCGCTGCAGCGGACCGCCTCGCCCTACGACGTCGTCGAGGCCTTCGCGGACCTGTCCACCACCGTCGACGACATCGACACCGCCCAGCTGGCCACCTCCTTCCAGGTGCTGTCGGAGACCTTCGCCGACACCCCCGACGAGGTGCGGACCTCCCTGGACGGGCTGGCCCGGCTGTCGGACACCATCGCCTCGCGGGACGCCCAGCTGCGCGAGCTGCTGTCGGCCACCCGGGACGTGACCCAGGTCCTGGCCGACCGCAACGGCGAGTTCACCCAGCTGATCCTGGACTCCAACACCCTGCTCACCGAGGTGCAGGAGCGCCGGGCGCTCATCGACTCGATCCTCACCAACACCCAGACGCTGGCCCAGCAGCTGACCGGGCTGGTCGCGGACAACCGCGAGGCCCTCACCCCGGCGCTGCAGCAGCTGGCGGCCGTCACCGACATCCTGTCGCGCAACCGCCAGGCCCTCGGGGAGACCGTCGCCAACCTGGCGCCCTTCGTCCGGGTCTTCACCAACACCCTGGGCAACGGCCGCTGGTTCGACAGCTTCGTGGAGAACCTGCTGCCCGGCGCCGTCGGGTCGGTGCTCTGCGGGGGCGCCGCCCAGGTGCCCGGGGGTCTCGTCTCCTGCGAGGAGGGGCAGTGACCGGCACCCTGCAGCGCGGCGTGGCGCTGGCGGCCGCGGTCGTCCTGGTGGCCGCCCTCGGCTGGACGGTCCTGCGGCCGGCCGGCCAGATCCGGGTCACCGCGTACTTCGGCCAGGCCGTGGGCGTGTACCCCGGCGGTGACGTGCGGGTCCTCGGCATCGACGTCGGCGAGATCACCGACGTCGTCCCGATGGGCGACCGGGTGCGCGTCGACATGCTCGTCGACGACGAGTACGACATCCCGGCCGACGCCGACGCGGTCATCCTCGCGCCGTCGCTGGTCAGCGACCGGTACGTGCAGTTCTCGCCGGTCTACGACGGCGGCCCGACCCTGGAGGACGGCGCCGAGCTGGACCTGTCGCGCACGGCCACGCCGGTCGAGCTGGACGCGGTCTACGGCGCGCTCGACGAGCTCTCCGCCGCCCTCGGCCCCACCGGCGCCAACGCCGACGGCGCCCTGCAGGACCTGCTGGCCACCGGCGCGGACAACCTCGAGGGCAACGGCGACGCGCTCAACCGGACCCTGACCGGGTTCTCCACCGCGGTGCAGACGCTGTCGGAGAACCGCGACGACCTGTTCGGCTCGGTGGAGAACCTGCAGGCGTTCACCTCGGCGCTGGCCACGATCGACACCCAGGTGGGCCAGTTCAACGACAACATGGCCGCCGTCGCCGCCCAGCTCGAAGGCGAGCGGGAGGACCTCGCCGCCGCGGTGCAGCTGCTGTCCCAGGCGCTGGGGGAGATCGCCACGTTCGTGCAGACCAACACCGCCCTGCTGACGACGAACGTCGACCGGCTGGCCGACGTCACCCTCACCCTGGTCCAGCAGCGGCAGGCGCTGGCCGAGGTGCTCGACGTCGCCCCCGCGGCGCTGGGCAACGTCGCGCACGCCTACAACCCCGACTACGGCACGCTCGACACCCGCGACAACTCGCTGGCGGCGGCCAACCCGGAGGTCACCGTCTGCCAGCTGCTGGCCCAGGCCGGCCGGCTGCAGGTGGGCAGCGTGAGCCTCACCGACCTGACCGCGTTCCTCCAGCTGCCGCCGACCGAGCAGATCTGCCTGCGGCTGCTCTCCGGCGACCCCGGCAACGACGGGCAGCTCGACGACCTCAACGGCAACGGCGTGCCCGACCTGCAGGAGCTGCTCGGCACGCTGTTCGGCCGCAGCACCGCCCCGCAGGCCGGCGGCACCCCGCTGGTCGGCCTGCCGCTGGTGCCGGGGGCGCAGCAGTGACCGGGCTCGGCCGGCGGGCCGCCGCGCTGGGCGCCGGGGTGCTGCTGCTGTCCGGGTGCGGCTTCCGCGGCGCCTACTCCCTCGACCTGCCCGGCGGCGCCGACGTCGGCGACGACCCCTACACGGTGCAGATCCAGTTCCTCGACGTGCTGGACCTCGTCCCGCAGGCCGGCGTCCGCGTCGCCGACGTCCCGGTCGGCCGGGTGGAGGACGTGTCGCTGGGGGAGGACTGGACCGCCCTGGTCACCGTCGAGATCAACGGCGACGTCGACCTGCCCGCCAACGCGGTCGCCATGATCCAGCAGTCCTCGCTGCTGGGGGAGAAGTACGTGGAGCTGGCCGCCCCGGGCACCGAGACGCCCACCGGCCGGCTCACCGACGGCGCGCTCATCGGCCTGGACCGCACCAACCGCAACGTCGAGGTGGAGGAGCTCCTCGGCGCGCTGTCGCTGGTGCTCAACGGCGGCGGGCTGGCGCAACTGCAGACGATCAGCCGGGAGCTGGGCGACGCGCTCGAGGGCCG
Organism: Geodermatophilus sp. SYSU D00879; assembly: GCF_054050375.1. Taxonomy (NCBI): domain Bacteria; kingdom Bacillati; phylum Actinomycetota; class Actinomycetes; order Geodermatophilales; family Geodermatophilaceae; genus Geodermatophilus; species Geodermatophilus sp. SYSU D00879. Next base: position 90,640 of record NZ_JBJGZF010000016.1, on the reverse strand, counting down.
CGAGGACGCCGTCCGCGCCACCCTCACCCAGCTCGACACGTTCATCGCCGGCCTCGACCAGCAGCGCGACGAGATCGGCCGGGCGCTGGACAGCGTGAACGCGCTGGCCGAGTCCCTCGCCGCCCGCACGGAGACCATCGAGACGGCGCTGGACACCATCGGGCCGGGCCTCGACGTCGTCACCGAGCAGCGCGACCTGCTCGTCTCGATGCTCGACAGCCTCGCCCGCCTCGGCGACGTCGGCACCCGGGTGATCGACCAGGCCGGTGCGGACACCGTGGCCGACCTGCAGCTGCTGCAGCCGATCCTCACCCAGCTGGCCGCCGCGGGGCCCGACCTCGCCGAGTCGCTGGACCTGCTGCTCACCTACCCGTTCCCGGCCAGCTCGCTGTCGGCGCTGCAGTACCGGCCCGACGCGCGGACCGGCGGCTACGGCCTGTTCACCAACATGACCGCCAGCCTGAACCTCGACCTGCGCGAGCTGCTGTGCCGCTACGTCGTCGACCCGGTCACCGGCGGCCTGGAGACCCTCGACCCGCAGGACCTGGCCGGCGACACCTGCGGCAGCGCCGGCACCCCGCCGGCCAACGCCGGCGGCAGCGGCGCGTCATCGCCGGCGCAGTCGCTCGCCCCCGGGCTGGGCGGGCTGGCCGGCACCGTCCTCGGCGGCGGCACCGGCGGCGCGCCGGCCGGCCTGCCCGGGCTGCCCGGCATCCCGACGGGAGGCACCCCGTGATCACCCGCAAGGTCAAGCTGCAGCTGCTCGCGTTCACCGCGGTCGCGCTACTGGGCATCTCCTACGTCGGCTTCAACTACGTCGGCCTCGACCGGGTGCTGCTCGGCAGCGGCTACGACGTCGCCGCCGACTTCGCCGACTCCGGCGGCATCTTCGTCAACGCCGAGGTCACCTACCGCGGCGTCGCCGTCGGCCGGGTCAGCGACATGCAGCTCACCGACGACGGCGTCCGGGTCACGCTGACCATCGACCCCGACGCCGACCCGATCCCCGCCGACACCGACGCCGTCGTGGCCACCCGCAGCGCCGTCGGCGAGCAGTACGTCGACCTGCGCCCGGCCACCGCCGACGGGCCGTACCTGGTCGACGGCGCGGTCATCCCGCAGTCGCGCACGGCCATCCCGATCCCGGTCGAGCAGCTGCTGCTCAACGTCGACCAGCTGGTCACCTCGATCGACCCCGAGGACCTGCGCGTCGTCGTCGACGAGCTCGGCCGCGCCTTCGCCGGCGCCGGCGACGACCTGACCCGGCTCATCGACAACGGTGACCTGCTGCTGGCCCGCGCCGAGGAGTCGCTGCCGCAGACGCTGCAGCTGATCACCGACGGGCGGACCGTGCTGCAGACGCAGGCCGAGAGCCGCTCGGCGATCGAGCAGTGGGCCGCCGACCTGCGCGCGGTCAGCGACACGCTGGTCGACATCGACCCCGACCTGCGCGGCCTGGTGGTCAACGCGCCCGACGCGGGGGCGGCGCTGCAGGACCTGGTGGACGACGCGGGGCCGGGCCTGGGCTCCCTGGTGCGCCACCTCGACGTCCTCAACGGCGTGACCATCCCGCGCCTGGACGGGGTCGAGCAGATGCTCGTCACCTACCCCGACGCCGTCAGCGGCGGGTTCAGCGTCGTCCGCGACGACGGCGGCACGATGCGGGCGCACTTCGGGCTCGTGCTCAACAGCGACGACCCGCGGGCCTGCACCAGCGGCTACGTCTCCACCGGGCAGCTGTCCACCCCCGCGTCGGTGGCCGGGCTGGACGTCGACTCCGTCGGCTGCGACGTGGTGAACGGCGCCGACCCGACGCCGGGCGACGGCGTCGACGAGTCGGGCTCGAACATCCGCGGCGAGCAGAACATCGGCCGCGACGGCGGCGTCGGCTCGCCCGGCCCGCAGGGGCAGGGCGGTGCCGGCGCGCCGGTGGCGTCGGTGGCCGACGACGTCCTCGGCGGCCTGCTCGGTGCCCTCCCCTTCGCACGGACGGCGGGCTGAGTACGTCATGCTCTTCACCCAGAGCACTCGAGACGGCACGGACCGAGAGGAGGACGCGGTGACGCGCGCCGGGCAGGACACCGGGACGGCCCCCGACGAGACCACCGCCGATCCCTCCGCCACCGAGGACGCGCCGGCCGGCCGCCGCGGCCGGCGGCGGGCCCGCCACGCCGCTCCCCAGGAGCCGGTGGCCGGCGACGACGTCGACCCCTCCGGCGGCGACGCCGACCCCTCCGGCGACGACGCCGCGCCGCGCGCCCGCCGCCGGCCGTCGGTCCCGCTGGTGCCCGTGCTCGCGGTGCTGCTCGTGCTGCTGCTCGCCGCGGCCGGGTGGCTGTGGCTGACCCGCGAGGACGAGTCGCCGGTGCGCACCGACAGCTACGTGCAGGTGCTGCAGGCGGCCCGCTCGGGGATCGTCGACCTGACGTCCTTCGACGCGGTCACCATCGACGACGACATCGAGCAGGTCCGCCGCGTGGCCACCGGCGACCTGCGCGACGAGTCCCTGGCCCAGCTGCAGGACCGGCGGCAGGAGCTGGTGGACGCCCAGGCGGTCGTGCAGACCGAGGTCGTCGGCGCGGGCGTGGTCAGCGCCGACGAGGACTCGGGCACCGTGCTGCTGGTCCTCCAGTCGACGCAGCGGAGCACGGCCGGCCCGCAGGCCCAGGTGCTGCGCTACCGCATCCAGGTGGAGCTCGTGCGCGAGGACGGCCGCTGGCTGCTGTCCGGGATCTCGGGGAGGTGACCGGTGTGAGCGAGACCCCGGGGGAGCGCCCCCGCCCCACGCCGCGCCCGCGCGCGGACCGGCCCCGCCCGTCCCCGCGTCCCCGGGTGGCCGGCAGCCGCCGGGACCGGGAGGAGCCCCGCGCCCAGGCGGCACCGGAGGCCACCGTCACCGTGGCACCCGGGGCGGAGGCCCCGGTCACCGAGGCCCCCGCGGCGGTGACGCCGGCCGCGGAGGCGGCCACCGCGGCGACCACCGCCCGGCGCCGGGCCCGTCCCGGCCCGCTGGGCGGCGACACCGCGGCCGTCTCGCTGGCCGAGGCGCCGGCGCCCGCTCCGGACGGGACCGGCGGCGCCGGGACCGCCGACGAGGACGCGCCCGCCCGGCACGGTGCCCGCCGCCCCCGCGCCGGGCGCCCCGCCCGGACCGTCGCCGGGCCGTCGCCGCGACCTCGTCGCCGGCTGCCGGTGGTGGCGGTCCTCGCGGTGCTGTGCGTGCTCGCCGCCGGCCTGGTCGGCCTCCTCGCCTGGCAGCGGCTGGACCCCGCGTCCGTCTCGCCGTCGGTGTTCGCCGCGGCGCGCGAGGACGTGGAGGCCCTCTACGCCTACGACTACCGGGACTCCGAGGGCAGCGTGCAGCGCAAGCTCGACGTCCTGACCGGCGACCTGCGCGACCAGTACGAGCAGGACCTGTCCCAGGGCGGGATCGTCGACACCTACGAGCAGGTGTCGGCCACCACGCGGTACGAGGTGCTCGACGTCGGCCTGCAGCAGGTCTCCGACGACCAGGACAGCGCGACCGTCGTCGTGTTCGGCCAGTACGTCGTCGAGTCGGTCAACAGCGGGACCCAGCCCGCCCCCGAGGGCTCCGAGTGCACGGTCACCCCGGAGGGCGCCCAGTCGTGCACCCAGACCGTCCAGGTGCAGCTCGCGCAGGTCGACGGCGACTGGAAGATCAGCGACCTGACCCTGCTCACGACCAGCTGATCCGGGGGCCGCGGGCCGGGCCGGGCGGCGTTCCCCGCGGCGTGGCGGAGACAGCGGGGCCCCCGGGCTGGCATCATGGCCGCGCGGAACGCCGCCCGGTCTGCCGGACGCCGTCCTTCCCGGGAGTGGGGTCAGCGTCACCCCACCCCCGACGTGGACAGCGTGCGCGAGCAGGGGTAGGGTTCTCTGTTGCGCTGCCCCCTGACTGCCTGCCCGCCGAGACGGGTCACCTGGGCTGCCCGGGATCCCCTCCCGGCACCTGGGCGACACCCGTTCCCCGAGCGGGCCGGACGCCGCGGACAGCCCCGCCATCACCGACGACGACCCAGGACGAACCCGCACCCACCGCCCGCACGTCGTGAGGTCCTTGGAAGGACGCATCTTGGCAGGCTCTCGCCCCACCAGCATCTCCCCCAGCACGACCGAGTCCGGCGGCTTCGGCCAGCAGAACCAGACTCCCCAGGCCGGCCCCCGCACCGGAGAGGCCGACCAGCAGAAGATCCCCGGCGCTCCGCTCCGGGTCTCCTTCGCGAAGATCTCCGAGCCCCTCGAGGTGCCGGATCTGCTCGCCCTGCAGACCGCGTCCTTCGACTGGCTGGTCGGCAGCCCCGAGTGGCGCGCCACCCTCTCGCCCGAGGAGCAGGCGACCGCCGTCGGCGGCCTGGCCGAGATCCTCGAGGAGATCTCCCCGATCGAGGACTTCAGCGGTTCGATGTCGCTGTCCTTCTCCAACCCGCGCTTCGAGGACGTCAAGGCGTCCCTCGAGGAGTGCAAGGACAAGGACATGACCTACGCGGCGCCGCTGTTCGTCACCGCCGAGTTCATGAACAACACCACCGGCGAGATCAAGAGCCAGACGGTGTTCATGGGCGACTTCCCGATCATGACGAACAAGGGCACGTTCGTCATCAACGGGACCGAGCGCGTGGTCGTCTCGCAGCTCGTGCGCAGCCCCGGCGTCTACTTCGACAAGACCCTGGACAAGACCTCCGACAAGGACGTCTTCAGCGCCAAGGTGATCCCCAGCCGTGGTGCGTGGCTGGAGTTCGACGTCGACAAGCGCGACACCGTGGGCGTGCGCATCGACCGCAAGCGCCGTCAGCCGGTCACCGTGCTGCTCAAGGCGCTGGGCTGGACCGAGGACCGCATCCGCGAGCACTTCCAGTGGTCGCCGACCATCCTCGCCACCCTGGAGAAGGACCACATCGCCGGGCAGGACGAGGCGCTGCTGGACATCTACCGCAAGCTGCGGCCGGGCGAGCCGCCGACGCGGGAGAGCGCCCAGGCGCTGCTGGAGAACCTCTTCTTCAACCCGAAGCGCTACGACCTGGCGAAGGTCGGCCGCTACAAGGTGAACAAGAAGCTCGGCGTCGAGGTCCCGCAGGGCACCCTGACGCTGACCGAGGACGACATCGTCGCCACCATCGAGTACGTCGTGCGACTGCACGCCGGCGAGCCCGACCACGGGGTCGACGACATCGACCACTTCGGCAACCGCCGACTGCGCACCGTCGGCGAGCTGATCCAGAACCAGATCCGGGTCGGCCTCTCCCGCATGGAGCGCGTGGTCCGCGAGCGGATGACCACCCAGGACGTCGAGGCGATCACGCCGCAGACCCTGATCAACATCCGGCCGGTCGTCGCCTCCATCAAGGAGTTCTTCGGCACCAGCCAGCTGTCGCAGTTCATGGACCAGACCAACCCGCTCGCGGGCCTGACCCACAAGCGCCGCCTGTCGGCGCTGGGCCCGGGTGGTCTGTCCCGTGAGCGGGCCGGCATGGAGGTCCGCGACGTGCACCCGAGCCACTACGGCCGGATGTGCCCGATCGAGACCCCGGAAGGCCCGAACATCGGCCTGATCGGCTCGCTGTCGGCCTATGGCCGGGTCAACGCCTTCGGCTTCATCGAGACCCCGTACCGCCGGGTCGAGAACGGCGTGGTCACCGACCACATCGACTACCTGACCGCCGACGAGGAGGACCGCTTCGTCGTCGCCCAGGCCAACTCGCCGCTGGACGCCCAGGGCCGGTTCGCCGAGGAGCGCGTCCTGGTCCGCACCAAGGGCGGTGAGGTCGACTACCTGTCGCCCGAGCAGGTCGACTACATGGACGTCTCGCCGCGGCAGATGACCTCGGTCGCGACGGCGATGATCCCGTTCCTCGAGCACGACGACGCCAACCGCGCGCTCATGGGCGCGAACATGCAGCGTCAGGCCGTCCCGCTGCTGCGCAGCGAGGCGCCGCTGGTCGGCACCGGCATGGAGCTGCGGGCCGCCGTCGACGCCGGCGACGTCGTCGTGGCGGAGAAGGCCGGCGTCGTCGAGGACTCGACCGCCGACTACGTCACCGTCATGGCCGACGACGGCACCCGGCAGACCTACCGGCTGCTGAAGTTCCGCCGCTCGAACCAGGGCACCTCGATCAACCAGACCCCCGTCGTCGACGAGGGCCAGCGGGTCGAGGTCGGCCAGGTCATCGCCGACGGGCCGTGCACCGACCAGGGCGAGATGGCGCTGGGCAAGAACCTGCTCGTCGCCTTCATGCCGTGGGAGGGCCACAACTACGAGGACGCGATCATCCTGTCGCAGCGCCTCGTGCAGGACGACGTCCTGTCCTCGATCCACATCGAGGAGTTCGAGGTCGACGCCCGCGACACCAAGCTCGGCGCCGAGGAGATCACCCGGGACATCCCGAACGTCTCCGAGGAGGTCCTCGCCGACCTCGACGAGCGCGGCATCATCCGCATCGGTGCCGAGGTCGTCCCCGGCGACATCCTCGTCGGCAAGGTCACGCCCAAGGGCGAGACCGAGCTGACCCCCGAGGAGCGGCTGCTGCGGGCGATCTTCGGTGAGAAGGCCCGCGAGGTCCGCGACACGTCGCTGAAGGTCAAGCACGGCGAGTCCGGCAAGGTCATCGGCGTCCGCGTGTTCTCCCGCGAGGACGGCGACGAGCTGCCCGCCGGCGTCAACGAGCTGATCCGGGTCTACGTCGCCCAGATGCGCAAGATCTCCGACGGCGACAAGCTCGCCGGGCGCCACGGCAACAAGGGCGTCATCGCGAAGATCCTGCCGCAGGAGGACATGCCGTTCCTCGAGGACGGCACCCCGGTGGACATCGTCCTCAACCCGCTCGGCGTCCCGGGCCGGATGAACGTCGGCCAGGTCCTGGAGACCCACCTCGGGTGGATCGCCAAGTCCGGCTGGCAGGTCGAGGGCACGCCGGAGTGGGCGGTCAACCTGCCCGAGCAGGCGCGCCAGGCGGAGCCGGGCACCCGGACCGCGACGCCGGTGTTCGACGGCGCCCGCGAGGAGGAGATCATCGGCCTGCTCGGCTCGACGATCCCCAACCGCGACGGCAACCGGATGGTGCAGGAGACCGGCAAGGCGCGGCTGTTCGACGGCCGCTCCGGCGAGCCGTTCCCCGAGGCGATCTCGGTGGGCTACGTCTACATCCTGAAGCTGCTGCACCTGGTCGACGACAAGATCCACGCGCGGTCGACCGGCCCCTACTCGATGATCACGCAGCAGCCGCTGGGTGGTAAGGCGCAGTTCGGTGGCCAGCGCTTCGGTGAGATGGAGTGCTGGGCGATGCAGGCCTACGGCGCGGCCTACGCGCTGCAGGAGCTGCTGACCATCAAGTCCGACGACATCCTGGGCCGCGTCAAGGTCTACGAGGCCATCGTCAAGGGCGAGAACATCCCCGAGCCGGGCATCCCCGAGTCGTTCAAGGTGTTGCTCAAGGAGCTGCAGTCGCTCTGCCTCAACGTCGAGGTCCTCTCCGGCGACGGGCAGGCGATCGAGCTGCGCGACACCGACGACGAGGTGTTCCGGGCCGCGGAGGAGCTGGGCATCGACCTGTCCCGCCGCGAGCCCTCCAGCGTCGAGGACGTGTGATCGGCCGCCGGCCGGCCCTCCGCGTGACGGGCCGGCCGGCGTCCCCAGCCAACGACTAGAAGTGCAGTAACGAGCCCCGGGAAAGGGGTCCACTCAGTGCTCGACGTCAACTTCTTCGACGAGCTCCGCATCGGTCTGGCCACCGGCGACGACATCCGCCAGTGGTCGCACGGTGAGGTGAAGAAGCCCGAGACCATCAACTACCGGACGCTGCGCCCGGAGAAGGACGGTCTCTTCTGCGAGAAGATCTTCGGTCCCACGCGGGACTGGGAGTGCTACTGCGGCAAGTACAAGCGCGTCCGCTTCAAGGGCATCATCTGTGAGCGCTGCGGCGTCGAGGTGACCCGGGCGAAGGTCCGCCGCGAGCGGATGGGCCACATCGAGCTGGCCGCGCCGGTCACCCACATCTGGTTCTTCAAGGGCGTCCCCTCGCGCCTGGGCTACCTGCTCGACCTGGCGCCCAAGGACCTCGAGAAGATCATCTACTTCGCCGCCTACCTGATCACCTCGGTCGACGACGAGGCGCGCCACCGCGACCTCCCGACCATCGAGGCCGAGATCAGCGCGGAGAAGCACAACCTCGAGAGCCGGCGCGACGCCGACGTCGAGGCCCGCCAGCAGAAGCTCGAGGCCGACCTGGCCGAGCTCGAGGCGGAGGGCGCCAAGTCCGACGTCCGCCGCAAGGTGCGCGAGGGCGGCGAGCGCGAGATGCGCCAGCTGCGCGACCGTGCCCAGCGGGAGATCGACCGCCTCGAGGAGGTGCTCGACACCTTCCGCAAGCTCGAGGTCAAGCAGCTCATCGCCGACGAGGGCCTGTACCGCGAGCTGCGCGACCGGTTCGGCGAGTACTTCGAGGGCGGCATGGGTGCCGCGGCCCTGCAGAAGCTGCTGGCCGACTTCGACCTCGACGCCGAGGCCGCCTCGCTGCGCGAGACCATCCGCAGCGGCAAGGGCCAGCGCAAGCTGCGGGCCCTCAAGCGGCTCAAGGTCGTCGCGGCGTTCCAGCAGACCCGCAACTCGCCCATGGGCATGGTGCTGGACTGCGTCCCGGTCATCCCGCCGGACCTGCGCCCGATGGTGCAGCTCGACGGTGGCCGCTTCGCCACCAGCGACATGAACGACCTGTACCGCCGGGTCATCAACCGGAACAACCGGCTCAAGCGGCTGCTCGACCTCGGCGCGCCCGAGATCATCGTGAACAACGAGAAGCGGATGCTCCAGGAGTCCGTGGACGCGCTGTTCGACAACGGCCGCCGCGGCCGTCCGGTCACCGGCCCGGGCAACCGCCCGCTCAAGTCGCTGTCCGACCTGCTCAAGGGCAAGCAGGGCCGGTTCCGGCAGAACCTGCTCGGCAAGCGCGTCGACTACTCCGGCCGATCGGTCATCGTCGTCGGCCCGCAGCTCAAGCTGCACCAGTGCGGCCTGCCCAAGCAGATGGCGCTGGAGCTGTTCAAGCCCTTCGTCATGAAGCGGCTGGTCGACCTCAACCACGCGCAGAACATCAAGTCCGCCAAGCGCATGGTCGAGCGCGCCCGTCCCGTCGTCTGGGACGTGCTTGAGGAGGTCATCACCGAGCACCCGGTGCTGCTGAACCGGGCGCCGACGCTGCACCGCCTGGGCATCCAGGCCTTCGAGCCGCAGCTGGTCGAGGGCAAGGCCATCCAGATCCACCCGCTGGTCTGCACCGCCTTCAACGCCGACTTCGACGGCGACCAGATGGCGGTCCACCTGCCGCTGTCGGCGGAGGCGCAGGCCGAGGCCCGCATCCTCATGCTGTCCAGCAACAACATCCTGAGCCCGGCCGACGGTCGCCCGATCACCGCGCCGACCCAGGACATGGTGCTGGGCCTGTACCACCTGACCACCCTGGTGCCGAGCCGGCACCAGGCCGACGGTGGCCGTCCGGCGGCCTTCGGGTCGACGGCCGAGGCGATCATGGCGTTCGACAAGGGCGCCCTGGCCCTGCAGGAGCGCGCGCTGATCCGCCTCGACGAGGTGTTCGGCGTCGACAACGGCAAGGTCAACGAGGCCTGGACCCAGCCCGAGGACTGGACCCCGGGTGCCCCGGCGCTGGTCGAGACCAGCCTCGGCCGGGTGCTGTTCAACGAGGCCCTGCCCGAGGACTACCGCTTCGTCAACTACCAGGTGCCGAAGAAGGAGCTCGGGGCGATCGTCAACGACCTCGCCGAGCGCTACCCCAAGGTGCAGGTCGCGGCGACGCTGGACGCCCTCAAGTCGGCCGGCTTCCGCTGGGCCACCCGCTCGGGCGTCACGATCGCCATCGACGACGTCGTCACCCCGCCGGCCAAGCAGGAGATCCTCGACCGGCACGAGGCCGAGGCGCGCGGCATCGAGCGGCAGTACGAGCGCGGTGTCATCACCGACGCCGAGCGCCGTGGCGAGCTGATCGAGATCTGGACCCGCGCGCGGGCCGAGGTCTCGCAGGCGATGGTGGACAACTTCCCGACCACCAACCCGGTCTGGGTCATGGTCAACTCGGGCGCCCGAGGCAACATGATGCAGATCAGCCAGATCGCCGGCATGCGCGGCCTGGTGGCCAACCCGAAGGGCGAGATCATCCCGCGGCCGATCAAGGCCAACTTCCGGGAGGGTCTGTCCGTGCTGGAGTACTTCATCTCCACGCACGGCGCGCGCAAGGGTCTGGCCGACACCGCGCTGCGGACCGCGGACTCCGGGTACCTCACCCGCCGGCTGGTCGACGTCTCGCAGGACGTCATCATCCGCGAGGAGGACTGCGGCACCGAGCGCGGCGTGGTCATGCCGATCGCGACCGTCGTCGACGGTGTCCTGACCCGGGACGCGCACGTCGAGACCAGTGTCTACGCCCGCTCCCTGGCCGCCGACGTGGTGGCCGAGGACGGCACGCTGATCGCGCAGGCCGGCCAGGACTTGGGTGACGTGCTGATCGGCCAGCTGGTCGACGCTGGCGTCGCCGAGGTCAAGGTCCGCTGCGTCCTGACCTGCGAGTCCCTGCTGGGCACCTGCGCGACCTGCTACGGCCGGTCGCTGGCCACCGGCAAGCTCGTCGACGTCGGCGAGGCGGTCGGCATCATCGCCGCCCAGTCGATCGGTGAGCCCGGCACCCAGCTGACGATGCGCACCTTCCACACCGGTGGTGTCGCGGGTGAGGACATCACCCACGGTCTGCCGCGTGTCGTGGAGCTCTTCGAGGCCCGCGTCCCCAAGGGCAAGGCCCCGATCGCCGAGCTGGCCGGCTCCGTCCGGATCGAGGACGGCGAGCAGTTCCGCAAGCTCACGATCACCCCGGACGACGGCTCCGACGAGGTCGTCTACGACAAGCTGTCGCGCCGGTCGCGGCTGCGGGTCGAGGACGGCGCCCACGTCGAGGTCGGCGAGCAGCTCACCGAGGGTGCGGTGGACCCGCACGAGGTGCTGCGGATCATGGGCCCGCGCGAGGTGCAGCTGCACCTGGTCCGCGAGGTCCAGGAGGTCTACCGCAGCCAGGGCGTGTCGATCCACGACAAGCACATCGAGGTGATCATCCGCCAGATGCTGAAGCGGGTGACCATCATCGACTCGGGCGCCACGGAGTTCCTCCCCGGTGCGCTGGTCGAGCGGACGCTGTTCGAGACCGAGAACCGCCGCGTCGTCGCCGAGGGCGGCGAGCCGGCCTCGGCCCGTCCGGTGCTCATGGGCATCACCAAGGCCTCGCTCGCGACCGAGTCGTGGCTGTCGGCCGCCTCCTTCCAGGAGACGACCAAGGTGCTCACCGACGCCGCCATCCAGGGCAAGAGCGACTCGCTCCTCGGCCTGAAGGAGAACGTGATCATCGGCAAGCTGATCCCGGCGGGTACGGGCATCAGCCGCTACCGGAACATCACGGTCGAGCCGACCGAGGAGGCCCGCGCCGCCGTCTACACGATGGCCGGGTACGACGACGGGCAGTACTACAGCCCGGACGTCTTCGGGTCGGGCTCCGGTGAGGCCGTGCGCCTCGAGGAGTACGACTGGCGGGGCTGATCCCCGGTAGCACGTGAGAAGGGCCCCCAGGTCATCGACCTGGGGGCCCTTCTCCGTTCACGAGGCACGATCAGGTGACCTGATCGTGCGGCGTCCTGGCTCACCGCCGACGGCGAGCCAGGACGCGCGGGGCTGAGCCAGGACGACGTCGGCGTCACGTGACGCAACGCCGGACTAGCGGTCGGCCAGCTTCCGCATGGTCTCCACCGTCCGCAGCCGGCCCTCGCGGCTGTCGTCGAGGGGCTGCAGCGCGATGGTGGTGACGCCGGCCTCCGCGTAGGCGGCCACCCGCTCGGCCACGTAGGACTCCGGCCCGATGAGCGACACCTTGCGGACGAACTCCTCGGGCAGCGCCGCGGCCGCCTCGTCCTTCTTCCCGTCCAGGTAGAGGTCCTGGACGGTGGTGGCGGCCTCCTCGTAGCCGTAGCGCCGCGCGAGGTCGTTGTAGAAGTTCTTCCCCCGGGCGCCCATGCCGCCGACGTAGAGGGCCAGCTGCGGCCGCACCAGGTCGTGCAGGTGGTCGACGTCCTCGCCGATCGCCACCGGGACGCCGCAGATCACCTGCAGGTCCCCGAGCGCGGCGTCCCGCTTCGCCTTCCCGGCCCGCAGCGAGTCGCCCCAGACGTCGTCGGCGCGCTCGGGCATGAACCAGATCGGCTCCCACACCTCGGCGATCTCGGCGGCGAGCTCCACGTTCTTGGGGCCGAGCGCGGCGAGCATCACCGGGATGCGCTCGCGCACCGGGGTGTTGATCAGCTTGAGCGGCTTGCCCAGGCCGGTGCCCTGCTCGGCCGGCAGCGGCACCGTGTACTTCGGCCCCTCGTGCACGAGCCGCTCGCGGCGCCACACCTGCCGGCAGATCTCCACGACCTCGCGGGTGCGCTGCAGCGGGGCGTCGTAGGGGACGCCGTGCCAGCCCTCGATCACCTGCGGGCCGGAGGCGCCCAGGCCCAGGGTGAACCGCCCGCCGGAGACGAAGTCCAGCCCGGCGGCGGTCATGGCCGTCAGGGCCGGCGTCCGGCTGTAGATGGGCAGGATCGCGCTCATCAGCTCGACCCGCTGCGTGACGGCCGCCAGGTACCCGAGCTGGCTGACGGCGTCGAAGGTGTAGACCTCCGCGCACATCGCGAGGTCGAGCCCGGCGGCCTCGAGGTCGACGATCTCCGCCGCCGTCTCCTGGAATCCCCCCGCGTAACTGGCCTGGATGCCGATGCGCACCTGCACTCCTCTGGTCGGCGGCGCCCGCGTCGGCGCCTCCGGCGACCGTAGCGGGTGCGCGCGGGCGGGCCCGAGGCTCAGGCGGTGCGGCTGCGCAGCGGGCGGATCACCCCGACGACCTCGGTGACGACCCGGACGCCGTCCACGTCGCGGGGGACCAGGCCGGCCGCGTCGGCGTCGGCGACGTCGACCTTGACGACGTAGCCGCTGTCCCGCCGGGCCAGGCCGATGCCGACCACCCCCGGCTGCGCGGAGAGCTGGTCAGCGAGAACGCCCTTGGCGGCGCGGGCGGCGGCACGGTCGGTCACGAGGTCTCCTCGCTGACGCCCGCGCGCCGGGTGCCCGGGACGAGGGAGGTCCCGGACGGCCGTGCGGGCTCGGTCACCACCCCATGGTGCCTCGTTCCCGCCCGGAGCGACATCCCCCTGACCTGGGGGAGGGCCTCAGGAGGAGGTCAGGAGGCGACCCACTCCGCCCCCAGGGTGGCCAGCACCGTCGACAGGGGGTTGGCGAAGGTCAGCCCGGCGCCGTTGCTGCCGCCCTGGTCGCTGCCGGCGAACAGCAGGCCCAGCGGCACGCGGTCCGCGCTGCGCCAGATGACCGACCCGCTGTCCCCGCCGGCGGAGAAGGGTCCCGACAGGCCCTCGATCTCGATCTGGTCGTCGAAGACGTGCACGCCGTCGTCGTACTGGACGGCGACCCCGTCGACCTCGACGGCGGTGACCCGCCCGCGGGTGTGCCCCGTGGTGCGACCCACCTTCTCGACCTCCTCGTCCGGTTCCACCTCCTCCCCGTCGGCCACGGTGCCGGCCAGCGGGCCGCCGGGGACCCGGCCGGGCTCGGCCTCGACGCCGGCGTCCAGGACGGCGACGGCGGCGTCGACCCTGTTGCGGCCCCCGGTGAAGCGCTCGAAGGCGGTCAGCGTGGCCACCCGGTCGGCCGGGACGCCGCCGTCGGCCGGTCCGGGCTGCAGCACCGCGTCGCCGACCGCGCCGGCGTCGCTGGCGGCGAGGACGTGGTTGTTGGACAGGATCGCCAGCCGGCCGTCCACCCGGACGAAGCCGCCCAGCGTCCCGGCCGTGACGGCGGGGTGGGCCACCGACAGCCCGGGGTGCAGCGGGCGGGTGCGCTGCTGGAGCTCGGCCGGGGTGGGGGAGGACAGCGGCACTATCGGCCCGGTCACCCGGACGTCGATCTCCGCGCGCACCACGTCGTCGAGGTCCGTGAGCAGCACCCGGGCGTCGGCTTCGGCCGCCACGCGGATCGCGAGGTGCACCCGCCCGGGGGCGACGGGAGCCAGCCCGATGGCCGGCCGCGTCCACACGCGGCCGCCGAGGTCGCTGGCCCGGACCGGGGGGAAGCCCTCGGCCAGGCGGGCGGACAGCCGCGCCTTGAGCTCGCGCGCCGTGTCGATCAGCACCAGGACCTCCGTAGCGGTGAGTGGTCTCGTTGGGACCGACGGTAGGGGGAGGGGCTGACAGTCGCGCGCCCACCGGGGGGAGTGCCGGCACGCGTCGTCCCCTGGCGCGCCGGCCCGGCCGCGGTATGGTGCGGCCTCCCCCCGGGGCCGTGCGGCACGGTCCCCGCGGCCGCCGGGAATGGCCGGTGGGCCCGCGTCGTTGTCCCCGTCGAACGGGCCCGGGTGGCAGGCAGACCCTGCCCGCTCGGCTCCCGGGACCCGGCTTTGACCGCCTCCCAGCACGCGGGTATCGTGGTCAGCCGTGCCCAGGGTGCCCTGGGCCTGCTCCCGTTCGCGGTGCGCCTGGGTGTCCGGAGGTCCGCCTCCAGGCCGCGGGTCCGCCCCGGTGGGCCGTCCACGGAGGACGGTGTCCGGAGGTGGCGGCGCCGAGTCGCGGGGGGCGACCTGTCCGGTACGACCGCCGGCCGGTCCTGGGGAAGGCGACACGCCCGACCGCGGGGACCGGTGAGTGGCTCGCGACCAGGGCGGACGACCCCGGCAGGACCGGCACCGGCGACACGACAGCAGCACCGTCCACAGCACGACCCAGCGCAGGTAGGAGATCCAGGCCACCCATGCCCACGATCAACCAGCTGGTCCGCAAGGGCCGCGAGGACAAGGTCGAGAAGACCAAGACCCCGGCGTTGAAGGGCTCCCCTCAGCGTCGAGGCGTGTGCACCCGCGTGTACACCACGACGCCGAAGAAGCCGAACTCGGCGCTCCGCAAGGTCGCTCGCGTCCGCCTCACCAGTGGCATCGAGGTGACCGCCTACATCCCGGGCGTCGGCCACAACCTGCAGGAGCACTCGATGGTGCTCGTGCGCGGCGGCCGCGTGAAGGACCTCCCGGGTGTGCGTTACAAGATCATCCGCGGCTCGCTCGACACCCAGGGTGTCCGCAACCGCAAGCAGGCTCGCAGCCGGTACGGCGCGAAGAAGGAGAAGAGCTGACATGCCGCGCAAGGGCCCCGCGCCGCGCCGTCCGCTGGTCAACGACCCGGTCTACCAGTCGCCGCTGGTCACCCAGCTGGTGAACAAGGTCCTCGTCGACGGCAAGCGCTCGGTCGCCGAGTCGATCGTCTACGGCGCCCTCGAGGGCTGCCGCGCCAAGACCGACACCGACCCGGTGGTCACGCTCAAGCGCGCGCTGGACAACGTCAAGCCGGCCCTCGAGGTCCGCAGCCGCCGCGTCGGTGGCGCGACCTACCAGGTCCCGGTCGAGGTCCGCGCCTCCCGCAGCACCACCCTCGGCCTGCGCTGGCTGATCCAGTACAGCCGGGCGCGCCGCGAGAAGACGATGACCGAGCGCCTCATGAACGAGCTGCTCGACGCCAGCAACGGCCTCGGTGCCGCGGTCAAGCGCCGCGAGGACACCCACAAGATGGCCGAGTCGAACAAGGCCTTCGCGCACTACCGCTGGTAGTCGCACCCCCGCTGGTGACACCCCGTCCACCAGCACCCGCCGGCGGGAACGCCGGGCCACCCCCCGGACCCCGCACGCGGACCAGAGACAAAGAGGAGTGAGGAATGGCCGACACCAAGGCCCAGCTCGCCAGGACCCGCAACATCGGGATCATGGCGCACATCGACGCGGGCAAGACCACGACGACCGAGCGCATCCTCTTCTACACCGGTATCAACTACAAGATCGGTGAGGTCCACGACGGCGCGGCCACGATGGACTGGATGGAGCAGGAGCAGGAGCGCGGCATCACCATCACGTCCGCCGCGACGAAGTGCTCCTGGAACGACCACGACATCAACATCATCGACACCCCGGGGCACGTCGACTTCACCGTCGAGGTGGAGCGGTCCCTGCGCGTGCTCGACGGTGCCGTGGCCGTCTACGACGGTGTCGCCGGCGTGGAGCCGCAGACCGAGCAGGTCTGGCGGCAGGCGGAGAAGTACGGCGTCCCGCGCATGTGCTTCGTCAACAAGCTCGACCGGACCGGCGCGAACTTCTTCCGCTGCGTCGACATGATGGTCGAGCGGCTCGGCGCCAACCCGGCCGTGCTGCAGCTGCCCATCGGTGCCGAGGCCGACTTCATCGGCGTCGTCGACCTGGTGCAGATGCGCGCGCTCACCTGGCGCGGTGAGACCAAGATGGGCGAGGACTACGCCATCGAGGAGATCCCCGCCGAGCTCGCCGACCAGGCGGCCGAGTACCGCGACAAGCTGCTCGAGACGATCGCCGAGACCGACGACGCGATCATGGAGGCCTACCTGGGCGGCGAGGACATCCCCGTCGACCAGCTCAAGGCCGCCATCCGCAAGGCGACCATCGCCGCGCAGATCAACCCGGTGCTCACCGGCACGGCGTTCAAGAACAAGGGCGTGCAGCCCCTGCTCGACGCCGTCGTCGACTACCTGCCCAGCCCGCTGGACATCGAGGCCATCGTGGGCACCGCCCTCGACGGCGAGACCGAGGTCCTGCGGCACGCCGACGAGGACGAGCCGTTCTCGGCGCTGGCCTTCAAGATCCAGACCGACCAGCACCTCGGCAAGCTGACCTACGTCCGGGTCTACTCGGGCCGGCTCAACTCCGGGTCCCCGGTGCTCAACAGCACCAAGGACCGCAAGGAGCGGATCGGCAAGATCTACCAGATGCACGCCAACAAGCGCGAGGAGCGCGAGGGCGTGGGCGCCGGCCAGATCGTCGCCGTCGTCGGCCTGAAGCAGACGACCACGGGTGACACCCTCTGCGACCCGCAGAACCCGGTGATCCTCGAGTCGATGACCTTCCCGGCCCCGGTCATCTCGGTCGCCATCGAGCCGAAGACCAAGGGCGACCAGGAGAAGCTCGGCACGGCCATCCAGAAGCTGGCCGAGGAGGACCCGACCTTCCAGGTCCGCCTCGACGAGGAGACCGGCCAGACGGTCATCTCCGGCATGGGCGAGCTCCACCTGGAGATCCTGGTCGACCGCATGCGGCGCGAGTTCCGCGTCGAGGCCAACGTCGGCAAGCCGCAGGTCGCCTACCGCGAGACCATCCGCAAGGCGATCGAGAAGGTCGACTACACCCACAAGAAGCAGACGGGTGGGTCCGGCCAGTTCGCCAAGGTGCAGGTCAGCATCGAGCCGCTCGAGGTCAGCGGCGACGGCCCGACCTACGAGTTCGTCAACGCCGTCACCGGTGGTCGCATCCCGAAGGAGTACATCCCCTCGGTCGACCAGGGCATGCAGGACGCCATGCAGTACGGCATCCTCGCCGGCTACCCGATGGTCGGGGTCAAGGCGACCCTCGTCGACGGCCAGTACCACGAGGTCGACTCCTCGGAGATGGCCTTCAAGATCGCCGGCTCGATGGTCTTCAAGGAGGCCGCCCGCAAGGCCAGCCCGGCCCTGCTCGAGCCGATGATGGCCGTCGAGGTCGTCACGCCCGAGGACTACATGGGTGACGTCATCGGCGACCTGAACTCCCGGCGCGGGATGATCCAGGCGATGGAGGAGCGCTCCGGCGCCCGCGTCGTCCGGGCCCTGGTCCCGCTCTCGGAGATGTTCGGCTACGTGGGCGACCTGCGCAGCCGCACCCAGGGGCGGGCGAGCTACACCATGGTGTTCGACTCGTACGCCGAGGTCCCGCAGAACGTGGCCAAGGAGATCATCGCCAAGGCCACCGGCGAGTGACCCGCCGGGCGGGGCACGTCCCCGCCCGGCACCCCCAGCAAGCCCACCCCAGAGTTCGCGCACTACGCGAGACCACGAGGAGAGGAACCCAGTGGCCAAGGCCAAGTTCGAGCGGACCAAGCCGCACGTCAACATCGGCACCATCGGGCACATCGACCACGGCAAGACCACGCTGACCGCGGCGATCACCAAGGTGCTGCACGACAAGTACCCGGACCTCAACGAGGCGTCGGCCTTCGACCAGATCGACAAGGCGCCCGAGGAGAAGGCCCGCGGCATCACGATCTCGATCGCCCACGTCGAGTACCAGACGGAGAACCGTCACTACGCGCACGTCGACTGCCCCGGGCACGCCGACTACATCAAGAACATGATCACCGGTGCGGCGCAGATGGACGGCGCCATCCTGGTGGTCGCCGCGACCGACGGCCCGATGCCGCAGACCAAGGAGCACGTCCTCCTGGCCCGCCAGGTCGGCGTCCCCTACATCGTCGTGGCGCTGAACAAGGCCGACATGGTCGACGACGAGGAGATCCTCGAGCTCGTCGAGCTGGAGGTCCGCGAGCTGCTCTCCGAGTACGAGTTCCCGGGCGACGACGTCCCCGTGGTCCGCGTCTCGGCGCTGAAGGCCCTCGAGGGCGACGCCGAGTGGGGCAACAAGCTCATGGAGCTCATGGACGCCGTCGACACGGCGATCCCCGAGCCGCAGCGTGAGGTCGACAAGCCCTTCCTCATGCCGGTCGAGGACGTCTTCACCATCACCGGTCGCGGCACCGTCGTCACCGGTCGCGTGGAGCGCGGCATCGTCAAGGTGTCGGAGGAGGTCGAGATCGTCGGCATCCGTCCGTCGTCGACCAAGACCACCGTCACCGGCGTCGAGATGTTCCGCAAGCTGCTCGACCAGGGCCAGGCCGGCGACAACGTCGGTCTGCTGCTGCGCGGCATCAAGCGCGAGGACGTGGAGCGCGGCCAGGTCGTCGTGAAGCCCGGCTCGATCACCCCGCACACCAACTTCGAGGGTTCGGTCTACATCCTCTCGAAGGACGAGGGTGGCCGTCACACGCCGTTCTTCAACAACTACCGTCCGCAGTTCTACTTCCGGACGACCGACGTCACCGGCGTCGTGACCCTGCCGGCCGGCACCGAGATGGTCATGCCGGGCGACAACACCGAGATGACGGTCGAGCTGATCCAGCCGATCGCCATGGAGGAGGGCCTGCGGTTCGCCATCCGTGAGGGTGGCCGCACCGTCGGCGCCGGTCGCGTCACCAAGATCATCAAGTAACACCCCCGACGGGCGGCGGCGCACCCCTGCGCCGCCGCCCGTCCCCGGGTGGACGAGCTGCGTGTGTGCACCGCCACCCTCCCCGCTGGGGCCGCACCGGATGAGTTCCGGACGCACCCGGCGTTCCCCAGCAAGCAGAACAGCGATCGGCAGGAGCGAGAGACAGCGATGGCGGGACAGAAGATCCGCATCAGGCTGAAGGCCTACGACCACGAGGCGATCGACGCCTCGGCGCGGCGCATCGTCGACACGGTGACCAAGACCGGTGCGCGCGTCGTCGGCCCGGTGCCGCTGCCGACGGAGAAGAACGTGTACTGCGTCATCCGCTCGCCGCACAAGTACAAGGACTCGCGCGAGCACTTCGAGATGCGCACGCACAAGCGGCTCATCGACATCCTCGACCCGACGCCGAAGACGGTCGACGCGCTCATGCGCATCGACCTGCCGGCCTCGGTCGACGTGAACATCCAGTAAGGGACCGAGTCCAGTCATGGCGAGTACGTTCCGCGGGCTCCTCGGCGAGAAGCTGGGGATGACCCAGGTCTTCGACGAGAACAACCGCATCGTGCCGGTGACCGTCGTCAAGGCGGGCCCGAACGTGGTGACGCAGGTGCGCACCCCCGAGGTCGACGGCTACTCGGCCGTCCAGCTCGGCTTCGGCGAGATCGACCCCCGCAAGGTGAACAAGCCCGAGGGTGGCCACTTCGCCAAGGCCGGCGTGACGCCGCGCCGCCACCTGGTCGAGCTCCGCACCGAGGACGCCGGCCAGTACACGGTCGGCCAGGAGCTGACCGCCGAGGTCTTCGACGGCGTGGCCAAGGTCGACGTCATCGGCACCAGCAAGGGCAAGGGCACCGCCGGTGTCATGAAGCGCCACGGCTTCAAGGGCCTCGGCGCGGCGCACGGCACCCAGCGCAAGCACCGGTCGCCCGGCTCGATCGGCGGCGCCTCCACCCCCGGCCGCGTGTTCAAGGGCCTGAAGATGGCCGGGCGCATGGGCGCGGTGAAGACCACGACCCTCTCGCTCGTCGTCCACAAGGTCGACACCGAGCGCGGCCTCATCCTGATCAAGGGCGCCGTCCCCGGCCCGAAGGGCGGGCTCCTGCTCGTCCGCTCGGCCGTCAAGGGCGGTCCCGTGGGGAGTGACAACCAGTGACCCAGTCGACCGCGACCGAGGCCGCGCGCGCCGACCGCCAGGTCGACGTCCGCACGCCGGCGGGGGAGACCTCGGGCAGCGTCACGCTGCCCGGTGACCTGTTCGACGCGAACGCGAACGTCGCGCTCATGCACCAGGTCGTCGTCGCCCAGCTGGCCGCGGCCCGCCAGGGCACGCACGCGACGAAGACGCGCGGCGCCGTCAGCGGCGGTGGCGTCAAGCCCTACCGCCAGAAGGGCACCGGCCGCGCCCGTCAGGGCTCGATCCGCGCGCCGCAGTTCACCGGCGGTGGCACGGTGCACGGCCCCCAGCCGCGCGACTACTCGCAGCGCACGCCCAAGAAGATGAAGGCCGCCGCGCTGCGCGGTGCCCTCTCCGACCGGGCGCGCGACGGCCGCGTGCACGTCGTCACCACCTTCGTCGACGGGGACGCCCCGAAGACCAAGGCGGCCATCGCCACCCTCGACGCCGTCACCTCGGCCAAGCGGGTGCTCGTGGTCCTCGACCGCGACGACGTCCTCAACTGGGTGAGCCTGCGCAACGAGCCGCGCGTGCACCTGATCGAGGCCGGCCAGCTCAACACCTACGACGTCCTGGTCAGCGACGAGGTGGTCTTCACGGAGACCGCGCTCGCCGAGTTCGTCGCCGGCCCGCACGGCGGCAACGGCAGCACCTCGCTGACCAAGCCGGACCTGACGACGCCGGACATCCCCGGCGCCATCCCGTCCATCCAGCCGGCTGAGGGCACGACCGACCTGGACCTCGAGCAGAACGAGGCCACCGACACCACCGAGGAGAAGGCGTGAGCGTCCGCGACCCCCGGGACGTCCTGCTGTCGCCGGTCATCTCGGAGAAGAGCTACGGGCTGCTGGACGACAACCAGTACACGTTCGTGGTGCTGCCCGAGGCCAACAAGACGCAGATCAAGATCGCGGTCGAGCAGGTCTTCAACGTGAAGGTCCTCGGCGTGAACACCATCAACCGCCAGGGCAAGCGCAAGCGCAGCCGGGGCAACAAGCTCGGCAAGCGCAAGGACACCAAGCGGGCCATCGTCTCGCTGGCGCCCGGCGACCGGATCGAGATCTTCGGGGGCCCGGGCGCCTGAGCCCGGGACTGCCGGACCAGAGATAGAGGACTGAGTCAGCAATGGCTATCCGCAAGTACAAGCCGACGACGCCGGGCCGCCGCGGCTCCAGCGTCGCCGACTTCGCCGAGGTCACCCGCGACCACCCCGAGAAGTCGCTGGTCCGGCCGCTGCACGGTCGCGGCGGGCGCAACGTCCACGGGAAGGTCACCGCTCGCCACCAGGGCGGCGGTCACAAGCGCGCCTACCGCGTCATCGACTTCCGTCGGGCGGACAAGGACGGCGTGCCGGCGAAGGTCGCGCACATCGAGTACGACCCGAACCGCACGTCGCGCATCGCGTTGCTGCACTTCGCCGACGGCGAGAAGCGCTACATCATCGCGCCGGCCCGCCTGAAGCAGGGCGACACGGTGGAGTGCGGCCCGGCGGCCGACATCAAGCCGGGCAACAACCTGCCGCTGCGCAACATCCCGGTCGGCACGGTCGTGCACGCGATCGAGCTGCGGCCCGGCGGCGGCGCGAAGATCGCCCGCTCCGCCGGCACCAGCGTCCAGCTGGTCGCCCGCGAGGGCCGCTTCGCCCAGCTGCGCATGCCCTCGGGCGAGATCCGCAACGTCGACGTGCGCTGCCGCGCCACCGTCGGCGAGGTGGGCAACGCCGAGCAGTCGAACATCAACTGGGGCAAGGCCGGCCGCATGCGGTGGAAGGGCAAGCGCCCGACCGTCCGCGGTGTCGCCATGAACCCGGTGGACCACCCGCACGGTGGTGGTGAGGGCAAGACCTCCGGTGGTCGTCACCCGGTGAACCCGAAGGGCAAGCCGGAGGGCCGCACGCGCAAGCGCAAGGCCAGTGACGCCCTGATCGTGCGCCGCCGGCGCACCAACAAGAAGCGCTGAGCGGGTAGAGGAGTCCGACAGACATGCCACGCAGCCTGAAGAAGGGCCCGTTCGTCGACGACCACCTGCTCAAGAAGGTGGACGTGCAGAACGAGAAGGGCACCAAGACGGTCATCCGGACCTGGTCCCGCCGCTCGACGATCATCCCGGACATGCTCGGCCACACCATCGCCGTGCACGACGGTCGCAAGCACGTCCCGGTCTTCGTGACCGAGGCGATGGTCGGGCACAAGCTCGGCGAGTTCGCTCCGACCCGGACCTTCCGCGGTCACGTCAAGGACGACCGCCGGTCGCGGCGCGGCTGAGCCCGGTCCCGAGAGAGAGACTTGAGATGACTTCCCAGCTGGGAGAGGAGACGCAGGTCGCCCGGGCCGTCGCCCGCGGCGTCCGCGTCACCCCCATGAAGGCACGCCGGGTGGTGGACCTCATCCGCTACCTGCCCACCGACGAGGCCCTGGCCCTCCTGCGGTTCGCCCCGCAGTCGGCC
Organism: Geodermatophilus sp. SYSU D00879; assembly: GCF_054050375.1. Lineage (NCBI taxonomy): Bacteria > Bacillati > Actinomycetota > Actinomycetes > Geodermatophilales > Geodermatophilaceae > Geodermatophilus > Geodermatophilus sp. SYSU D00879. Next base: position 67,824 of record NZ_JBJGZF010000016.1, on the reverse strand, counting down.
AGCGAGCCGGTGGCCAAGGTCGTCGCCAGCGCCGTCGCCAACGCCGAGCACAACCTGCGGCTGGACCCGGCCGCGCTGGTCGTCAGCGCCGCCTACGTCGACGAGGGCCCGACCATGAAGCGGATCCGGCCGCGCGCCCAGGGCCGCGCCTACCGCATCAACAAGCGGACCAGCCACATCACCGTCGAGGTGAGCGAGGTCGGCTCCAGCGCCGAGCTCGCCGGCAAGTCCCGCACCGCCCGTCGCCGCACCGGCCAGTCCGGCCCGGCGACGCAGCAGCAGGGCACGCAGCAGCGCTCCAACACGAGGGGAGGGACCCGCTAGTGGGTCAGAAGGTCAACCCGCACGGGTTCCGCCTCGGCATCACCACCGACTACAAGTCCCGGTGGTACGCCGACAAGCTGTACAAGGACTACGTCAAGGAAGACGTGGCCATCCGCAAGCTCATGACCAAGGGCATGGAGCGCGCCGGCATCTCGAAGGTGGAGATCGAGCGCACCCGTGACCGGGTCCGGGTCGACATCCACACCGCCCGGCCGGGCATCGTCATCGGCCGCCGCGGCGCCGAGGCCGACCGCATCCGCGGCGAGCTGGAGAAGCTCACCGGCAAGCAGGTGCAGCTGAACATCCTCGAGGTCAAGAACCCCGAGGCCGACGCCCAGCTCGTGGCCCAGGCCGTGGCCGAGCAGCTGTCCAGCCGCGTCAGCTTCCGCCGCGCCATGCGCAAGGCCATGCAGTCGGCCCAGCGCAGCCCGCAGGTCAAGGGCATCCGGGTGCAGTGCTCCGGGCGCCTGGGCGGCACCGAGATGAGCCGGTCGGAGTTCTACCGCGAGGGTCGCGTGCCGCTGCACACCCTCCGGGCGAACATCGACTACGGCCTGTACGAGGCCCGCACCACCTTCGGCCGCATCGGCGTGAAGGTGTGGATCTACAAGGGCGACGTCAGCGGCTCGCGTGCCGAGCGCGAGGCCCTCGAGGCCCTCGCCGCCCGGCAGCAGCGCCGGGAGCGCCCGCAGCGCCCCCGCCGGTCGGGCTCCAGCGGCACCACCGCCGGTGGCACCGAGGCCGGCCGCGCCGCCGCCGAGACGTCGACCGGTCCGGAGACCGCCGCCGACAGCACCGTGGCCGTGACCTCGGGTGAGGTCGCGCCCGAGCAGACCGTCGCCGAGGCCGCCGGCCCCGAGGCGACCGCCGCGGCCGAGACGACCGCGACCGAGAACACGGAGGGCTGACACGTGCTGATCCCCCGGCGCGTCAAGCACCGCAAGCAGCACCACCCGGACCGCTCCGGCCGGGCCAAGGGCGGCACGGCGATCAACTTCGGTGAGTACGCCATCCAGGCCCTCGAGCCGGCGTACGTGACCAACCGGCAGATCGAGTCCGCCCGTATCGCCATGACCCGGCACATCCGCCGTGGCGGCAAGGTCTGGATCACGATCTACCCGGACCGCCCGCTCACCAAGAAGCCGGCCGAGACCCGCATGGGTTCCGGCAAGGGCTCCCCGGAGTGGTGGGTCGCCAACGTCAAGCCGGGCCGCGTCATGTTCGAGCTGTCGGGTGTCCCGGAGTCGGTGGCCCGCGAGGCCATGCGCCGCGCCATCCACAAGCTGCCCATGAAGGCTCGCTTCATCACGCGTGAAGGAGAGGTGTGATGGCCGCCGGTCTGACCGCCCCGGAGCTGCGCGAGCTCTCGGCCGAGGAGCTCGCCACGCGGCTGCGTGAGCACAAGGAAGAGTTGTTCAACCTGCGCTTCCAGGTGGCCACCGGCCAGCTGGACAACAACCGGCGACTGCAGACCGTCCGCCGCGACATCGCCCGGATCTACACGATCATGCGCGAGCGCGAGCTGGGTCTCTCGGTCGCCCCGAACGAGGGTGTGGCATGAGCGAGCCCGAGAACACCGCTGTCGCCAGCGGCCCCGGCCTGGCCGGCCGCGGCTACCGCAAGGTCCGCGAGGGCCTCGTGGTCAGCGACAAGATGGACAAGACCATCGTCGTCGAGGTCGAGGACCGCGTGAAGCACGGCCTCTACGGCAAGGTCCTCCGTCGCACCAGCAAGCTGAAGGCCCACGACGAGCAGGGGGTCGCCGGCATCGGCGACCGCGTGCAGATCATGGAGACCCGGCCGCTGTCGGCCACCAAGCGGTGGCGGCTGGTCGAGGTCCTCGAGAAGGCCAAGTAACACCCGTCGGGGGTCCGCGGGCCCTGTGACCCACGCCCTGCGGGGCGGGTCGCGGGACCGGGTACCCTGGACGACTGGCGCCCCTCCGGGTGAGCGCCACATCCCGGTACCCGTGTCGGACGCACCGGCGGCATCAGTCGCCGGTGCGTCCGCGCGTGGGTACCGGACAGCCGGTTCACCGTTCCGGCCCGGCTGTCACCACTGAGATTGGGAGTAGGACGTGATCCAGCAGGAGTCGCGGCTCCGGGTCGCCGACAACACCGGTGCGAAGGAGATCCTCTGCATCCGGGTGCTCGGCGGTTCCGGGCGGCGCTACGCCGGCATCGGCGACGTCATCGTGGCGACCGTCAAGGACGCGCTGCCCGGTGCCGGCGTCAAGCGCGGCGACGTCGTCAAGGCCGTCGTCGTCCGCACGCGGAAGGAGCGTCGTCGTCCCGACGGCTCCTACATCCGCTTCGACGAGAACGCCGCGGTCATCATCCGCGACAGCGGCGACCCGCGCGGTACGCGCATCTTCGGTCCCGTCGGCCGCGAGCTGCGCGACAAGCGCTTCATGCGGATCATCTCGCTCGCCCCGGAGGTGCTCTGACCATGGCTGCCAAGAAGACCACGCCGGCCAAGACGCCGAGCATGAAGGTGAAGAAGGGCGACACCGTGGTGGTCCTGTCCGGCAAGGACAAGGGCGCCAAGGGTCGCGTGATCGCCGCCTACCCCAAGCTGCAGAAGGTCCTCGTCGAGGGCGTCGGCCGCGTCAAGAAGCACACCCGCATCAGCTCGAACCAGCGGGGCGCGCAGCAGGGCGGCATCGTCACCCAGGAGGCTCCCATCCACGTCAGCAACGTGATGGTGATCGACTCCGAGGGGACGCCGACCCGGGTCGGTTACCGCCAGGACGAGGAAGGCCGCAACATCCGGGTGTCGCGGCGGACCGGTAAGGACCTCTGACGATGACTGCACCCACCCGTGAGCTCCCGCGCCTGCTGGCGCACTACCGCGAGTCGATCGTGCCGGCCCTCCAGGAGGAGTTCGGCTTCGAGAACGTCATGCAGATCCCGCGGCTGACGAAGATCGTCGTCAACATGGGCGTCGGCGAGGCGACCCGCGACGCCAAGCTGATGGACGGCGCGGTCCGCGACCTCACCGCCATCACCGGCCAGCGTCCGGCCGTCGTCCGGGCCCGCAAGTCCATCGCCCAGTTCAAGCTGCGCGAGGGCATGCCGATCGGCGCCAAGGTCACCCTCCGCGGGGACCGCATGTGGGAGTTCCTCGACCGGCTCCTGGCGCTGGCCCTGCCCCGCATCCGCGACTTCCGCGGCCTGAACGCCAAGCAGTTCGACGGGCACGGCAACTACACGTTCGGGCTGACCGAGCAGTCGATGTTCCGCGAGATCGACGTCGACAAGATCGACCGTCCGCGCGGCATGGACATCACGCTCGTCACCACCGCCACGAACGACGAGGAGGGTCGCGAGCTGCTCCGCCTCCTGGGCTTCCCGTTCGCCGGCCAGCCCGTCGTCACCACCATCCGCTGAGCCGGGCCGAGGAGACAGACAGATGGCCAAGAAGGCGCTGATCAACAAGGCGGCCCGCAAGCCCAAGTTCGCGGTCCGCGGCTACACCCGCTGCCAGCGGTGCGGTCGTCCGCACTCGGTCTTCCGCAAGTTCGGCCTGTGCCGGATCTGCCTGCGGGAGATGGCGCACGCCGGCGAGCTGCCGGGTGTGAGCAAGTCCAGCTGGTAGTCCGCAGTCCCCGCCCCGCGCGCTGACCGCGCGGGGCGGGTCCCCAGCACCACCGGTCGCCGAGAGGCCCACGCGAGGGACGCGTGAGGAACCGCGGCGAGAGAGGCACGACACCCATGACGATGACCGACCCGATCGCGGACATGCTCACGCGGTTGCGCAACGCGAACACGGCCTACCACGACTCGACGCGCATGCCGTCGTCGAAGCTCAAGACGCACATCGCCGAGATCCTCCAGCAGGAGGGCTACATCGCCGGCTGGCGCGTGGAGGACGTCGAGAAGGACGGCGCCACCCGCAAGGAGCTGGTGATCGACCTGAAGTTCGGCCCCAACCGCGAGCGCAGCATCGCCGGGGTGCGCCGGGTGTCCAAGCCGGGCCTGCGGGTCTACGCGAAGTCGAACGCCCTGCCGAAGGTCCTGGGCGGCCTCGGGGTGGCCATCATCTCCACCTCGACCGGGCTGCTGACCGACCGGCAGGCGACCAAGAAGGGCGTGGGCGGGGAAGTCCTCGCCTACGTCTGGTAAGAGGAGCGAGCGAGATGTCACGGATCGGACGACTGCCGGTTCCCGTGCCCGGTGGCGTGGACGTCACCATCGACGGCCAGACGGTCAGCGTGAAGGGCCCCAAGGGCACCCTGTCCCACACCGTCGCGGCGCCCATCACGGTCGCCCGGGGCGAGGACGGCACGCTGAGCGTCCAGCGGCCCAACGACGAGCGCGAGAGCCGGGCGCTGCACGGCCTGTCCCGCACCCTGATCGCCAACATGATCACCGGCGTCACCGAGGGCTACACCAAGACCCTCGAGATCGTCGGCGTCGGCTACCGCGTCCAGGCCCGCGGCTCGGACCTGGAGTTCGCGCTCGGCTACAGCCACCCGGTGCCGGTGCGTGCCCCTGAGGGCATCACCTTCACCGTCGAGTCGCCCACCCGCCTGCGGGTGACCGGCATCGACAAGCAGCAGGTCGGCCAGGTGGCCGCCAACATCCGCGGCCTCCGCAAGCCCGACCCGTACAAGGGCAAGGGCGTCCGCTACCAGGGCGAGGTCGTCAAGCGCAAGGTCGGGAAGACGGGTAAGTGATGGCACAGACCGAGAAGGCCGCTCGGGTGCACACGCCCGTCGGCACCGACATCAGCACCGCGCGCCGCGTCTCGCGGCTGCGCCGCCACAACCGGCTCCGCAAGCGGGTCTCCGGCACGCCGGAGCGCCCGCGCATGGTGGTCAACCGCAGCACGCGGCACATCCACGTGCAGGTCGTGGACGACACCGCCGGCCGTACGCTGGTGAGCGCCTCGACGCTCGACGCCGGCCTGCGCGGCGCCGAGGGCGACAAGTCCGCCCTGGCCCGCCGGGTGGGCGCCCTGGTCGCCGAGCGCGCCCAGGCCGCCGGCATCACCAAGGTCGTGTTCGACCGCGGGGGCAACCGCTACCAGGGCCGCATCGCCGCGCTGGCCGACGGCGCGCGTGAGGGCGGGCTGGACTTCTGATGAGCAGCACCGCCAACCAGCAGATCGAGAGGGACGTCTGATGCCAGGACCACAGCGACGCGGCGGCGGCGCCGGCGGCGGCAACGACCGCCGCGACCGTCGTGACGGCGGGCGGGGGCCCGGCGGCGCGCCTGCCGAGAAGAGCAACTACATCGAGCGCGTGGTGGCCATCAACCGCGTGTCGAAGGTCGTCAAGGGCGGTCGGCGCTTCAGCTTCACCGCCCTGGTGATCGTCGGCGACGGTGACGGCACCGTGGGCGTCGGCTACGGCAAGGCCAAGGAGGTGCCCGCGGCGATCGCCAAGGGCGTCGAGGAGGCCAAGAAGCACTTCTACAAGGTGCCGCGCATCGCCAGCACCATCCCGCACCCGGTGCAGGGTGAGGCCGCTGCCGGTGTCGTGCTGCTCAAGCCGGCCAGCCCCGGTACCGGTGTCATCGCCGGTGGCCCGGTGCGCGCCGTCCTCGAGTGCGCCGGCATCCACGACGTGCTCTCGAAGAGCCTCGGCTCGTCGAACCCGATCAACATCGTGCACGCCACCATGCAGGCGCTGAAGGAGCTCGTCCGCCCCGAGGAGATCGCCGCCCGCCGCGGGCTGCCCCTCGAGGACGTCGCCCCGGCCGCCATGCTGCGGGCGCGTGCGGGCCAGGGGGTCTGACATGGCGCAGCTGAAGGTGACCCAGGTCCGGTCGGCGATCGGCACGAAGCCCAACCAGCGGCAGACGCTGCGGTCCCTGGGCCTCAAGCGGATCAACGACACGGTCGTGCAGGAGGACCGTCCCGAGATCCGCGGGATGGTCGCCACGGTGACGCACCTCGTCGCCGTCGAAGAGATCTGAGCAGGGACTCGTCATGACTCTCAAGGTCCACCACCTGCGTCCGGCCCCGGGCGCCCACACCCCCAAGACGCGCGTCGGCCGGGGTGAGGGCTCCAAGGGCAAGACCGCCGGTCGCGGCACCAAGGGCACCGGGGCGCGCGGCAACACGTCCGCGCGCTTCGAGGGCGGCCAGACGCCGCTGCACATGCGGCTGCCCAAGATGTCCGGCTTCAAGAACCGGAACAAGGTCGTCTTCCAGGTCGTCAACCTCGACCGGATCGCGTCCCTGTTCCCGCAGGGCGGGCACGTCGACCCCGACACGCTCGCCGACGCCGGCGCGGTCCGCCGTGGCCAGCCGGTGAAGGTCCTCGGCACCGGTGACCTGGGCGGCGTCCAGGTCACCGTGCACGCGCACGCCTTCTCGGCCTCCGCCGCCGAGAAGATCGCCGCGGCCGGGGGCAGCACCACCCGCATCTGACCGCCGACGACCCCCGGGTGCCCCATCGCCCCGGGGGTCGTCTGCTGTCCGGCCCGTGCGCACCCGCGCCCGGGCCCCGGGGAGCCGACCGCCCCGCCCGCCGGTGTGCCACCGGTGAGGGAGGCTGTGACCGGCGCGACCCCCGTCGTTGCTAACCTCATCCGACCGAGCAGGGGAGGGCACGTGCTGCAGGCGTTCGCCGCGGCGTTCCGGACGCCAGACCTCCGGCGCAAGTTGCTGTTCTCCCTGGCGATCATCGCCGTGTACCGGCTGGGCGCCTCGGTGCCCGGCCCGGGGGTCTCCGTCGAGGCGATCAACAGCTGTCTCGAGCAGGCGCAGGCGGGCAGCCAGCGCGACGTCTACTCGCTGGTGAACCTGTTCTCCGGCGGGGCGCTGCTCCGGCTGTCGATCTTCGCGCTGGGGATCATGCCGTACATCACCGCCAGCATCATCGTGCAGCTGCTGGTCGTGGTGATCCCGCGGTTCGAGCAGCTGAAGAAGGAAGGGCAGTCGGGCCAGCAGAAGCTGACCCAGTACACCCGCTACCTGACGATCGCCCTGGCGGTCCTGCAGAGCACCGGCATCATCGCCCTGGCCCGCAGCGGCCAGCTGTTCCCCGGCTGCCAGCAGGACATCATCCCGTCGGACAGCATCTGGACGACGGTCGTGCTCGTGGTCGCCCTGACCGCCGGCACCGCGGTGATCATGTGGCTCGGCGAGCTGCTCACCGAGAAGGGGATCGGCAACGGCATGTCCGTGCTGATCTTCACCTCGATCGCGGCCCGCATCCCCGCCGAGGGCGGCTCGATCCTGCAGACCCGCGGCGGCGTCGTCTTCGCCGTCGTCTGCGCCTTCGCCCTGCTGATCATCGGGGCCGTCGTCTACGTCGAGCAGGCGCAGAGACGGATCCCGGTCCAGTACGCCAAGCGCATGGTCGGCCGCCGCATGTACGGCGGCACCTCCACCTACCTCCCGCTCAAGGTGAACCAGGCCGGCGTCATCCCGGTCATCTTCGCCTCGTCGCTGCTCTACCTCCCGCAGCTGATCACCCAGCTCCAGGGTGACGAGACCGGCCCGGTCCGGCAGTTCTTCGAGAACTACGTCATCGACCAGAGCAGCCCGGTGCACGTCGCGCTGTACTTCGGCCTGATCGTGTTCTTCACGTACTTCTACGTGTCGATCACCTTCAACCCGGAGGAGCGGGCCGACGACATGAAGCGCTACGGCGGCTTCATCCCCGGCATCCGCCCGGGTCGGCCGACGGCGGAGTACCTGCAGTACGTGCTGTCCCGGATCACCCTGCCCGGGTCGATCTACCTCGGGATCGTCGCGGTGCTGCCGAACTTCTTCCTGTCGATCACGCAGCAGGGGGCGAACCAGAACTTCCCGTTCGGCGGGACCGCAGTGCTGATCATGGTGGGAGTGGGCTTGGAGACCGTGAAGCAGATCGAGACGCAGCTCAACCAGCGCAACTACGAAGGGTTCCTGAAGTAGTGCGCATCGTGCTGCTGGGCCCGCCGGGAGCCGGCAAGGGGACCCAGGCCCAGATCATCGCCGGCCAGCTCGGGGTGCCCGCCATCTCCACGGGCGACATCTTCCGCGCCAACGTGAGCGGTCAGACCGAGCTCGGTCGCAAGGCCAAGGTCTTCATGGACGCCGGTGACCTCGTCCCCGACGAGATCACCGTCGCGATGGTCAGGGACCGGCTCGCCGAGCCCGACGCCAAGGCCGGCTTCCTGCTCGACGGCTTCCCCCGCACGATCGCCCAGGCCGAGCAGCTGCGCGGCTCCCTCGAGGAGCTGGGGCACGGGCTGGACCGCGTCGTCGAGCTGGTCGTCGAGGAGGAGGAGCTGGTCCGCCGGCTCTCCGGCCGCCGTATGCTCGTCGACGGCGAGTGGGTGCAGCGCGACGACGACCGGCCCGAGACCGTGCGGCACCGCCTCCGGGTCTACCGGGAACAGACCGCCCCGCTGTCCGGGTTCTACGAGGGCGAGGGGCTGCTGTCGCGCATCGACGCGATCGGCACCATCGAGGAGGTCACCGCCCGGGTGATGACCGCCCTGGGCCGGCCCGTGCAGTCCGGGCAGCCGAGCGACAGCTGAGGGAACGGCGCCGCCGATGTCGGCCGGGATCCTGACCCGCCTCCCGCTGCTGGCGAAGTGGAGTGGACGCATGATCCAGATCAAGACACCGCACGAGATCGAGCTCATGCGCGGTGCCGGCCTCGTCGTCGCCGAGGCGATCGCCGCGGTCCGCGCGGCGGTCCGCCCCGGCGTGACCACCGGGGAGCTGGACGCGATCGCCGAGGACGTCATCCGGTCCTCCGGGGCGATCCCGTCGTTCCTCGGCTACCACGGCTTCACCGGCAGCATCTGCGCGTCGATCAACGACGAGGTCGTGCACGGCATCCCGAACCCGGAGCGCGCCCTCGCCGAGGGGGACAACATCTCCATCGACTGCGGCGCGATCCTGGACGGCTGGCACGGCGACTCGGCGGTCACCGTGACCGTCGGGCCACCGTCGGCCGAGGACGCCGCGCTCATCGCCGTCACCGAACGGTCCATGTGGGCCGGCCTGGCGAGGGCGGTGGCCGGTGGCCGGCTGACCGACATCAGCTCCGCGGTCGAGCAGGCCATCACCGCCGAGGCGCACCCCTACGGGATCGTCGACCACTACGGCGGGCACGGCATCGGGACCGAGATGCACCAGGACCCGCACGTCCTCAACTACGGCCGGCCCGGCCGCGGCCCGCGGCTGGTCCCCGGCCTGGCGCTGGCCATCGAGCCCATGGTGACCGTGGGCGACCCGGCGACCGCCGAGCTCGAGGACGGCTGGACCGTGGTGACCAAGGACGGCTCCCGGGCCGCCCACTTCGAGCACACCGTCGCCATCACCCCCGAGGGGCCCTGGGTCCTGACGGCGGAGGACGGCGGCGTCGCGGGCCTGGCCCCCTTCGGGATCACCCCGCGCACCTGAGCGAGGACCCCCTCGCCCCCACCACTCGCGAGCCCGTGGTGGGACCCTGCGAGGGGCCACCCGGGGCGTTCCGTTGTGACGGAGGCCGGGTTGGAGCCCCCCGCTGCGGCGGGGTACAGTGAACGACGGCGTTCGCGCCGTCCTGTCGTCGTGCTGTGGCCGCACGACCCGGGACGCCCTCGCGGGAGCGCCTGCACCACCTGGTCTGCAACCACCGCGTACGACCCGGCCGGCATCCGGCGCGGTCGCATGCGACTCCAGCACCACACCAACCAGCACCACCGAGTCAGGGAGGCCGTGTCGGGCATGGCGAAGAAGGACGGGGCCATCGAGGTCGAGGGTCGCGTCGTCGAGCCGCTGCCCAACGCGATGTTCCGGGTCGAGTTGCAGAACGGGCACCGGGTGCTCGCCCACATCAGCGGCAAGATGCGCCAGCACTACATCCGCATCCTGCCCGAGGACCGCGTCGTCGTGGAGCTCTCGCCCTACGACCTGACCCGCGGTCGCATCGTCTACCGCTACAAGTGACCGCCGCCGGCGCGGGGCACCTCCGGGTGCCGCGTGGGCGGCCATCGATCGACAGGAATGAGGGGCGGCACCGGTGAAGGTCCAGCCGTCGGTGAAGAAGATCTGCGACAAGTGCAAGGTGATCCGCCGGCACGGCCGGGTCATGGTCATCTGCGACAACGCCCGCCACAAGCAGCGGCAGGGCTGAGGGAGTACCTGAGACATGGCACGACTGGCCGGCGTCGACCTGCCCCGCGAGAAGCGGATGGAGATCGCGCTCACCTACATCTACGGGATCGGCAAGACCCACGCCAAGGAGACCCTCGCGGCGACCGGCGTGAGCCCCGACCTGCGGGCCAAGGACCTCTCCGACGAGGACCTGCTCAAGCTGCGCGACTACATCGACGAGCACTTCCGCGTCGAGGGTGACCTCCGCCGCGAGGTGGCCGCCGACATCCGCCGCAAGGTGGAGATCGGCTGCTACCAGGGCCTGCGCCACCGTCGTGGCCTGCCCGTGCACGGTCAGCGCACCCGCACCAACGCGCGCTCCAGCAAGGGCCCGCGCAAGACCATCGCCGGCAAGAAGAAGGCCGGCAAGAAGTAAGCCGTGAGGCGCGCTGTCGCACGACCCGTGAGGGCGGGAGCGACGGTGCGCCCCTCGTGCTCACCTGGCCACTGAACGCTCAGAAGGAAACCGGAGAGACATGCCTCCCAGGGCTCGCGCCGCGGCTGGTGCCAAGAAGGTCCGCCGCAAGGAGAAGAAGAACGTCGCCCACGGCGCCGCGCACATCAAGAGCACGTTCAACAACACGATCGTGTCGATCACCGACCCGACCGGCAACGTGATCAGCTGGGCCTCCGCCGGCCACGTCGGCTTCAAGGGCTCGCGCAAGTCGACGCCGTTCGCCGCCCAGATGGCCGCCGAGAACGCCGCGCGCAAGGCCCAGGAGCACGGCATGCGCAAGGTCGACGTCTTCGTGAAGGGCCCGGGCTCGGGCCGCGAGACCGCGATCCGCTCGCTGCAGGCCACCGGCCTCGAGGTGGGGCAGATCCAGGACGTGACGCCGCAGCCGCACAACGGCTGCCGCCCGAAGAAGCGCCGCCGGGTCTGACCGGCCACTGACGAGAAGAACGAGGAGTACCTGACGTGGCCCGTTACGCCGGAGCCGACTGCCGCCTCTGCCGGCGCGAGAAGATGAAGCTGTTCCTCAAGGGCAGCAAGTGCGAGTCCCCGAAGTGCCCGATCGAGATCCGGCCCTACCCGCCGGGCGAGCACGGCCGGGGCCGCAGCAAGGACAGCGAGTACCTCCTGCAGCTGCGCGAGAAGCAGAAGGCCCGCCGCATCTACGGCGTCCTCGAGAAGCAGTTCCGCGGCTACTACGAGGAGGCCAACCGCAAGACCGGCAAGACCGGTGAGGTCCTGCTGCAGATCCTCGAGTCCCGCCTGGACAACGTCGTGTACCGGGCCGGCTGGGGCGAGAGCCGCGACATGGCCCGCCAGCTGGTCAAGCACGGCCACATCCGGGTGAACGGCCGCAAGGTCGACATCCCGTCCTACCGGGTCAGCGCGAACGACATCATCGAGGTCGCCGAGAAGTCGCGGCGGATGGTGCCCTTCGAGATCGCCCAGGCCCGCGCCGGCGAGCGCCCCGTGCCGCCGTGGCTGGAGGTCATCAGCGGCCAGCTGCGCGCCGTCGTGCACAGCGTCCCGGCCCGCCAGGTGATCGACACCCCGGTGCAGGAGCAGCTGATCGTCGAGCTCTACTCCAAGTAAGGGCTCGCAGCACCACAGCACCACCCGGCCCCGGCGGGCGGACCGATGTCCGCCGGGGCCCGCACCACCCCCTCACGGCGTCATATGGCGGGCGCCGGAGGACCCAAGGGAGAACACACGATGCTCATCGCACAGCGTCCGACGCTGACCGAGGAGACCCTCACCGAGCAGCGCTCGCGGTTCGTCATCGAGCCGCTCGAGCCCGGCTTCGGCTACACCCTCGGCAACTCGCTGCGCCGCACCCTCCTGTCCTCGATCCCCGGCGCTGCCGTCACCAGCATCCGGATCGAGGGCACCCTGCACGAGTTCACCACCGTGCCCGGGGTCAAGGAGGACGTCACCGAGATCATCCTCAACCTCAAGGGCCTGGTCGTCAGCTCCGACTCCGACGAGCCGGTGACCATGTACCTGCGCAAGCAGGGCCCGGGTGAGGTCACCGCCGCCGACATCGCGCCCCCGGCCGGTGTCGAGGTGCACAACCCCGACCTGCACATCGCCACCCTCAACGGCAAGGGCCGCCTCGAGATCGAGCTGGTCGTCGAGCGGGGCCGCGGCTACGTCCCGGCGCCGCAGAACAAGCAGCCCGGCCAGGAGATCGGCCGCATCCCGGTCGACTCGATCTACTCGCCGGTCCTCAAGGTCACCTACGCCGTCGAGGCCACCCGCGTCGAGCAGCGCACCGACTTCGACCGCCTCGTGGTCGACGTCGAGACCAAGCCCTCGATCGCCCCGCGGGACGCCATCGCCTCCGCCGGCTCCACGCTGGTCGAGCTGTTCGGCCTGCTGCGCGAGCTGAACGTCGACGCCGAGGGCATCGAGGTCGGGCCCAGCCCGGCCGAGGCCGCCGACATCGCGAACTTCTCGATGCCGATCGAGGACATGGACCTCACCGTCCGGTCCTACAACTGCCTCAAGCGCGAGGGCGTGCACACCGTCGGCGAGCTGGTCACCCGCTCCGAGGCCGACCTGCTCGACATCCGCAACTTCGGGGCCAAGTCGATCGACGAGGTCAAGATGAAGCTGGCGGCCATGGGCCTGGCGCTCAAGGACAGCCCGCCCGGGTTCATCCCGACGTCGGTCGAGAGCTACGACGAGGGCTACGAGACCGACGCCTACCAGGGCCACGGCGAGTACGGCACCGAGTACGGGCAGGTCCAGTACGACGAGGGCTCCTACCAGGAGACCGAGCAGCTCTGACGCTGCACCGGCCGGGCGGCGGGACGACCGCCGCCCGGCCGGACCGCGTGGGCCCGGCTGAGGCGGGTCCGCCACACTGACACAGCGACGACAGCACCACCTGGATGCAGCCGGCACACGCCCGCCCGGCCGCCTGAGGAAGGACCGACATGCCCACCCCCACCAAGGGCCCCCGTCTCGGCGGGTCCGCCTCCCACGAGCGGCTGATGCTGGCGAACCTGGCCACGTCGCTGTTCGAGCACGGGCGGATCACCACCACCGAGGCGAAGGCGAAGCGGCTGCGCCCGTTCGCCGAGAAGCTGGTCACCTTCGCCAAGCGCGGTGACCTGCACGCGCGCCGCCAGGTGATGACGGTCATCCGGGACAAGGACGTCGTCCACCACCTGTTCGCCGAGATCGGCCCGCGCTTCGAGAACCGGCCCGGCGGCTACACCCGCATCACCAAGGTCGGCCCGCGCAAGGGCGACAACGCCCCCATGGCCGTCATCGAGCTCGTCGAGGCGCTGACCGTGGCCCAGCAGGCCGTCGGTGAGGCCGAGCGCGCCCGCGGCACCCGCTTCGCCGCCGGCGCCGGCGCGGCCGCCGCCTCCGGTGAGGTCACCGCGGACGCCGTCGAGACCGCCGCGGCCGACGAGGACACCACCGCGGCCGACGAGACCGCCGAGACCACGGACGCCGACGCGACCGAGGCCGAGGCCACCGACGCCGACGACACCGCCGTGGCCGCCGACGCCGAGGCCCCGGCCGAGGACGCGGCCGAGGACGCGGACGGCTCCAAGTGACCGAGCAGCCGGGCCAGGGCGGCGACGCCGGCGCGGCCGGGGTCTCCGCCGGCGGCGGCGACCAGGGCGCGACCTTCGAAGGCGAGACCACCGGTCCCGGTGGCGACACCTCGCCGGCCGTGACCTCCGGTGAGGTCGACGCCGAGGCGCAGGAGGTCGTGACCGACCTCTACAACCCGGACGGCGAGCGCCAGGACGACGGCGACGTCACCCCCGAGCCCAAGGCCGAGAACCTGGCCGTGGTCGAGGACCCGGCGCTGTCCCCGGACGTGGCCGCCGCGGCGGCCGCCGAGATCGAGGCCGCCGAGATCGGGGACGCCGCGACCGCGGGCACCCACGCCCCCGGCGGCGAGTCCGCGCCCGACCCGAAGTGACCCGCTGCTGAACACCGAGCACCACCGCGACGAGCCCGTTCCCGATCCCGGGGGCGGGCTCGTCCGTCTCCGGCTGTCCGTCGCCTACGACGGGACCGACTTCTCCGGGTGGGCCCGCCAGCCCGGCCGGCGCACCGTGCAGGGCGAGCTGGAGTCCGCGCTGGCCACCGTGCTGCGCGCGCCGGTCGAGCTCACCGTGGCCGGCCGCACCGACGCCGGCGTGCACGCCACCGGCCAGGTCGCGCACGCCGACGTCCCGCGCGCCGCCTGGGAGGAGCAGCGCGAGCGCCTGGTCCGCCGGCTGCGCGGGCTGCTGCCGCCGGACGTGGCGGTGCCCGCCGTCGCCGAGGCGCCGCCGGGCTTCGACGCCCGCTTCGGCGCGCTGGCGCGGCACTACGTCTACCGGCTCACCGACAGCGACGCCGGACCGCCGCCGCTGCGCCGGGCGGACACCGTGGGCTGGCCCCGCCGGCTCGACGCCGCCGCGATGGACGCCGCCGCCCGCCTGATGACCGGCGAGCACGACTTCGCCGCCTTCTGCCGCCGCCGGGAGGGCGCCACGACCGTCCGCACGCTGCTGGAGCTGGCCGTGGCCCGCGACGGCGACCTGGTGACCGTCCGGGCCTCCGCGGACGCCTTCTGCCACTCGATGGTGCGGAGCCTCGTCGGCTCGCTGGTCGCGGTCGGGGAGGGGCGCCGGGCGCCGGAGTGGCCCGCCGGCCTGCTCGACCGCCGGGAGCGGGCGGGCGAGGTCGTCGTCGCCCCGCCCGGAGGGCTGACGCTGGTGCGGGTCGACTACCCGGACGACGCCGACCTCGCCGCCCGCGCGCTGGTCACCCGCGCCCGCCGGGACTAGTGGAAGGACCCTCTTCTGCGTCCCCTCGCACGCTCGGGGACGCCCTGGAGGGCGCCGAGGAGCCGGAACTCGACGATCACGGCAGTGCGGCCACGGCGTCGGCGACGGGGGTGTCGCCGGACACCAGCTCCACGACCTCGTTCGTCTTGCCCGAGTCGAGGAAGGCCAGCAGGACCGCGGCGACGTCGTCGCGGGGGACCTCGCCGTACTCCACGCCGTGGGCGAGGGTGACCCGGCCGGTGCCGGGCTCGTCGGTGAGCCGCCCGGGCCGGACGATGACGGTGTCCAGCGCGGTGCGCGGCAGGATGACGTCCTCGGCGCGCAACTTGGCCTGCAGGTAGACGGCGAACACCGGGTCCATGCCCCTCGGCGTCCCCTGGCGGGCCTGCTCGACGCCCATCGAGGACACCAGCAGGTAGGGGCGGACGCCGGCGCGCTCGGCGGCGTCGGCCAGCAGGACCGCGGCGCCGTGGTCGACGGTGTGCTTGCGCTCCGCGCCGCTGCCCGGCCCGGCGCCTGCGGCGAACACGACGGCGTCGGCGCCGCGGACGACCTCCGCGACGTCGTCGACCGAGGCGGACTCCAGGTCGAGCACCGCGGGCGTGACACCGTCGGCCTCGAGGTCGGCGGCGTGGTCGGGGTTGCGGACGATGCCGAGGACGGTGTCCCCACGCCCGGCGAGCAGCCGGCCGAGGCGGCGGGCGACCTGACCGTGGGCACCGGCGATGACGACGCGCATGCCGCCGTCCTACCACCCGGCGGCCGGGGCGGTCACCCGCCGGCGTCCCTGCGGGCCCGGGCGAGATCGGCGGGGGTGTCGCAGTCGGTCCACGGTGGCGGGGTGCCCGGCTCGCGGGGCGGGGACCACCGGGTGACCGTCAGCCGCCCGACCACCCGGCGGACCGGCACCGGGCCGTCCGCATCGGCCACGGCCGCCCCGAGGGCCGCGGTGCGCCAGACGCCGAGCAGGTACTGGTCGCGGCCGGCGTCGTCGACGACCAGGACGCCGTCGGCGGTCAGCCGCGCCCGCAGGTCGCGGACCAGCGCGGGGGTCACGAACGGCAGGTCACCGGCGAGGACGGCGACCACCGGGGTGTCGACGGCGGCGAGCCCCGCGCGCATCGCCGCGACCGGCCCGCCGCCGGGCGGCCGCTCCCGGACGACGCGGACGCCGTCGGGGACCGGCTGCGGCGGCCCGACGACGACCCGCGGCGCGGCGTCGGGGACCGCGGCGAGGACGGCCGCGAGCATCGTCCGGCCGCCGACCTCGAGCTGCGGCTTGGCCTGCCCGCCCAGCCGGGCCGCGCGGCCGCCGGCCAGGACCACCGCCGCGTAGGGCGGGAGCGGGTCCGGCGCGGTCACGGTCCGACCGTAGGGGCCGCGCGTGGGTACCGTCCCCGTTCGTGGGACGAGTCACCAGCCGCACCCCCGTGCTGCGCATCCGGGGCCCCGTGCGCACCACCCGGCCCGACACGGTGGCCGCCGAGGAGCCCCTGGAGATCCGGCTGGCCGGGTCGCCGCTGGCGGTCACCATGCGCACGCCCGGCGCCGACTTCGACCTGGTGCACGGCTTCCTGGCCACCGAGGGCGTCATCGGCGGCGTCGAGGACGTCGCCGGGCTGCGCTACTGCGACTCGGTGGACGCCGAGGGCCGCAACACCTACAACGTCGTCGACGTCGACCTGGCGCCCGGCGTCGAGCCGCCGGACACCGCGCTGGACCGCAACTTCCTCACCTCGAGCTCGTGCGGCGTCTGCGGCAAGGCGAGCATCGACGCGATCCGCACCCGCACGCGGTACGACGTCGCCGGCGACGGCACCCGGCTGGAGCTGGCCACGCTGCTGGCGCTGCCCGACCGGCTGCGGGCGGCGCAGGAGGTGTTCACCAAGACCGGCGGCCTGCACGCGGCGGGGCTGTTCACCGCCGACGGCGAGCTGGTGGCGCTGCGCGAGGACGTCGGCCGGCACAACGCGGTGGACAAGGTCGTCGGCGACGCGCTGCGCGCAGGCCGGATGCCGCTGGCCGGGCACGTGCTCATGGTCAGCGGCCGGGCCAGCTTCGAGCTGACGCAGAAGGCGGCGATGGCCGGCATCCCGGTGCTGGCCGCGGTGTCGGCGCCGTCGTCGCTGGCGGTGGAGCTGGCCGCCGACGTCGGCATCACGCTGGTGGGCTTCCTCCGCGGCGACGGGTGCAACGTCTACAGCCGCCAGGAGCGCATCGTCCTCGAGGACTAGGTCAGCGGGTCACGTCGACGACGACGAGCACACCTCGCGGGCTGCGCTCGTGCCCCGCGGGCAGCGGGCCGGCCAGCGCGGCGAACTCCTCCCGGTCGTCCCACCCACCGCCCTCGGCGATCGGCCAGGTGGCCGTCGCGTCGGGGACCGCCTCCCAGTGGCCCCGCCCGGTCTCCCGGTCGGTCCCGATGACGAGGGACACCTCCCCGGCCCGGCCGCGCGTCGGGGGGACGGCCTCCGGCACGAAGCCGTGGACACCGACGGACAGGACGCCGCGCAGCGGCAGCGCCCGTCCGCCGGCGCCCCGCCACCACGCCGAGACCCGGCCCGCGGTCAGCACGAACCCCGACGCCACACCGATGTGCCGGCTCTCCTCGTCGCCGAGCCGGAGCTCCGTCCCGGTCCACGGCACGTCGACCGCGGCGGGGTGGTCCGGTTCGTCGGACCAGATCAGCGACCACCGCACGGCCTCCCCGACCGAGGGCACCGCGAGGCAGCACTCGATGTCCTCGCCGTCGAGGAACACCGGGACGCGCCTCAGTGGTCGCCGCCCCGCAGCTGGGACACCGCGTGGGGGAGGAGCGGCCCGAGGACGGCGAGCCCGTCGCGCACCCCGCCGGTGGAGCCGGGCAGGTTGACCACCAGGGTGCGCCCCGCGGTGCCGGCCACGCCGCGGGAGAGCACCGACGTGGGCACCTGTGCCTCCCCGGCGCGGCGGACGGCATCGGCGATGCCCGGCGCGTCGCGCTCGACCACCGCGCGGGTGGCCTCGGGCGTGACGTCGGTGGGGGACAGGCCGGTGCCGCCGGTGGTGAGGACGACGTCGGCGCCGGACGCGACCGCCTCGCGGATCACCGCGGCCAGCGCCTCGACGTCGTCGGGCCGCACGTGCGGGCCCTCGACGGCGAACCCGAGCGAGCGCAGCCCCTCGGCCAGTGCCTGCCCGCTGCGGTCCTCGTAGACCCCGGCCGAGGCGCGGTTGGACGCGGTGACGACGACGGCGCGGGCGCCCACGGGGAGCTCGCTCACCGCCGCCACTCGCCGCTCTTGCCGCCGGACTTGGCCAGCAGCCGCACGTCGGTGATCGAGGCCCGCGGGTCCACGGCCTTGACCATGTCGATCACCGTCAGTCCGGCGACGGCGACCGAGGTCAGCGCCTCCATCTCGACGCCGGTGCGGTCGGCGGTGCGGGCGGTGGCGGTGATCTCCACGGCGTCGTCGGCGACCTCGACGTCGACGGTGACGCCGTGCAGCGCGATCGGGTGGCACAGCGGCACGAGGTCCGGCGTCCGCTTGGCCCCGGCGATGCCGGCGATCCGCGCGACGGCCACGGCGTCGCCCTTGGGCACGCCCTCGCCGCGCAGCAGCGCCACCACCTCGGGGCTGATCAGCACCCGCCCGGCGGCGGTGGCCTCGCGGGCGGTCACCGGCTTGGCCGAGACGTCGACCATCCGGGCGGCGCCCCGCTCGTCGACGTGGGTGAGGCGGTCGGTCACTGCAGCGCTCCCTCGATCAGGACGACGTCGACCTCGGCGCCCGCGGGCAGCTCGGTGACGTCCTCGGGCACGACGACCAGGCAGTTGGCCCGGGCCAGGTGGGCGACCAGGTGCGAGCCGGGCCCGCCGACCTGGGAGACGCGGCCGGCGTCGTAGCGGCCGCGGAGGAACTGGCGGCGTCCGGCGGGGGAGCGCAGCGGCGCGGTGAGCACCGCGGGCGCGCGCAGCCGGCCGGGCGCGGCGTGCCCGAGCGCCCGGCGCAGCGCCGGGCGGACGAACACCTCGAAGGACACGAACGAGCTCACCGGGTTGCCCGGCAGCGTGACCACGGGGACGCCGTCGACGGTGCCCGCGCCCTGCGGGCCGCCCGGCTGCATCGCGACCTTGACGAACTCGACCGTGCCGAGCGCGCCGAACGCGTCCTTGACCACCTCGTAGGCGCCGGCGCTCACGCCGCCGCTGGTGACCAGCAGGTCCGCGTCGGCCAGCTCGGCGCGCACGGTGGCGAGGAACTGGCCGACGTCGTCGGGCACGAAGTGCAGCCGCCGCGCGGTGCCGCCGGCGTCCTCGACCGCGGCGCACAGCAGCAGCGAGTTCGACTCGTACACCTGCCCGGGCAGCAGCGGCTCGCCCGGCTCGACCAGCTCGCTGCCGGTGGACAGCACCAGCACCCGCGGGCGGCGGCGCACCCACAGCGTCCGGGCGCCCACCGCGGCGGCCAGGCCGAGCTGCGCGGCGCCCAGCGGGCTGCCGGCCTCCAGCGCGACGGTGCCCGCGGTGATGTCCTCCCCGGCGCGGCGCAGGTGGGTGCCGGCCGCGGGCGCGTCGCGGATCTCGACGGCGTCGGTCGCGGCGTCGGTCAGCTCCACGGGGACCACGACGTCGGCGCCCGGCGGCAGCAGCGCGCCCGTCATGATCCGCTGCACGGTGCCCGGGGCGAGGGGGACGACGTCGGTGCGGCCGGCCGGGACGTCGTCGGCCACCGGCAGCCGGGCGGGCAGCGCGCCGAGCTCGGCGGACCGGGCGGCATAGCCGTCCATCGCCGAGTTGTCGAAGCCGGGCAGCGGCACCTCCGCGACGACGTCGCGGGCCAGCACCCGGCCGTGCGCCGCGGCCAGCGGCACCTCCTCCTCGCCGAGCGGGGCGAGCAGGGCGGCGACCACCGCCTGGTGTTCCTCGACCGTGCGCACCCGGTCATCCTGGCGGATGGGCCCCGGCCCGGCTGGCGGGTGCCCGGCGCCGCGGGCAGCGTGGGCCGGGTGACCGACGTCGTGGTGCTCGGGCAGGCGGGGCGGGACCTGGTGCTGCAGGTCGGGCGGCTGCCGTCCGCGGGCGGCTCGGCGGAGGTGCTCCGCCGGGTCGAGGTGCTCGGCGGCAAGGGCGCCAACCAAGCGGTGGCACTGGCCCAGCTGGGCGTCCCGGTGGCGCTGGTCGCCGTGGTGGGGGACGACGGCGACCCGCTGCTCGCGCAGGCGCGGGCCGACGGCGTGGAGGTGTCCGGCGTGTGCCGGCGGCCGGGCGTCCCCTCCGCGCTGCTGGTCGACGTGGTGGGGCGCGGGGGCGCGCGCCGGCTGCTCGAGGACGTCCCGGACGGCGTGCTGCTCGCCGCCGACGACGTCGCCGCGGCCGCCGACCTGGTGGCCGGGTGCCAGGCGCTGTCGCTGCAGCTGCAGCAGCCGGGGGAGGCGGTGCGCGCGGCGCTGGACCTGGCCCGCCCGGACGCCCTCGTCGTCGCCGACGGCGCCCCCGCGGACGACGCCACCCGGGACGCGCTGCTCGCCCGCGCCGCCGTGCTGCGCGCCGACGCGGAGGAGGCCGCGCTGCTGGTCGGCCGGGACCTCGACGGCGTCGACGCCGTCCGGGAGGCCGCGCTCGAGCTCCGGGCGGCCGGCCCGCGGCTGGTGGTGCTGTCCGCGGGTGCCGACGGCGAGGTGGTCGCCTGGCGCGCCGGCGGGTCGCGGGCCACGGGCGGCGCGGACTGGCCGGCCGACGGGGTGGTCCGCGTGCCGCTGTCCGATCCCGACCCCGTCGACCCGACCGGCGGCGGGGACGCCTGGGTCGCCGGGCTGGTCGCCGCGCTGCTCGGCGGCGCCGGCCCGGCCGAGGCCGCCCGGACCGCCTCGGCGGCGGCCACGCTCACCGTCCGGCGGCTCGGCGGCCGCCCGGACCTCTCCCCGGCGGCGCTCGCCGGCCAGGTCGCCCGCGAGCGCGTGGTGGCGGCATAGGAAGCTGTCCCCACGTCCGCGCGCCCGAGACGTGCGGAGGACTTCCCTGCCTCACCACACGAGAGGAGTGCCCGCGTGGCCGAGTACGAGCGGATGCTGGCCGCCAACGAGGAGTGGGCCCGCGACTTCCAGGGCGGGCTGCCGGTGGCCCCGGCGCGCAAGGTCGCCGTCGTCGCCTGCATGGACTCGCGGATGCCGCTGTTCCCGCTGCTCGGCCTGGCCGTGGGCGACGCGCACGTGATCCGCAACGCCGGCGGCGTGGTCACCGAGGACACCATCCGCTCGCTGACCATCTCCCAGCACGTGCTCGGCACCCGCGAGATCGTGCTGGTGCACCACACCGACTGCGGCCTGCAGAAGACCGACGACGCCTCGTTCGCCGACCTGGTCGAGCAGGCCACCGGGGTCCGGCCGCCGTGGCCCGCGCGCACGTTCACCGACGCCGACGAGGACGTCCGCGAGTCGATCCGGCTGCTGCAGGAGAGCCCGTTCCTCCTGTCCAAGGAGATCTGCGGCACCGTCTACGACGTCGAGACCGGGCTGCTGCACCGGGTCGCCTGACCGCCCCACCTGCACGGACCCGATCCGGGACGCCTGCCTTCGCGCGTGGGGTCGACGCGCTCGCCGCGGTGACCGCCGCCCGCTGACCGGACGGCACGACGGAGGGGCCGGGTGCACGGTGCGCCCGGCCCCTCCCGCGTCCCCGGGTGCGTGACCTGCGAGGACGTCGGCCCCTAGGCTCCCGGCCCGTGACGGGGACACGGGGACGGCGGGGCGCTGCGGGCGCCGCGGTGGCCGCGGCGGTGCTGCTGGCCGGGTGCACGACCACGGTGAGCGGGACGGCGACCCCGCCGGCCGCTGCCGCGCCGACGACGAGCGAGCCCCCGGCGACGACGACGCCGTCCGGGCCGCCCGTCGACGTCACGCCCGCCCCCGAGCCCACCGTCGGCACCCTGCTCGAGGCCCACCGCATCGCCTCGGTGACCTCGCTGGTGCAGACCACCTTCCCGGCGCGGACGGACACCTGCTTCCCGTCCGGGCCGTGGAGCGACTCCGGCGCCCTCGACGCCGCCTACTTCGGCACCGGGACCGCGGGCCCGATCCTCGACCGCTGGGGCTTCGTCACCGCGTGGGGCCAGTGCAACAGCGACCCCGCCGGCGGCGCCGGCACCCTGACCGTGGTCGCCGAGCTGTCCGACCCCGAGTCCGCGCGGCGGGCGGCCGCGGAGCTCGCCGCCGACCAGGCCGGCGGCTACCAGGAGGCCGAGATCCCCGGCGTCGACGGCGAGGTGCTGCTGCAGGAGGGCGGCGGGGAGGACGTCGTCCAGGCGTTCGTGCCGGTCGGCCGGATGCTCGCCTACGCGTACCACAGCACCGGCCCCGGCCAGGGCCTCGACGACGTCGGCCGGCTGATGACCGACCAGGTCGGGCTGCTGCAGGGCTTCACGCCCACGCCGCAGGCGCAGGTGCCCACGCTGCCCACCGACCCGGTCGGCCTGCAGTCGCTGACCCTCGACCCGCCCGGCGACCTCACCGACTTCTCCGGCCCCTACGACCTCGAGGGCTACCTGCGGCTGGCGATCGACCCGGCCCGGGAGCGCGACCTGCTGTCGGCCAACGGGTTCCGCGGCTTCTACGCCAAGCAGTCCGACGAGGACGAGCTCAGCTACGCGGTGGCGCTGTACGCCTTCCCGACGTCGGCGGAGACCAACGCCGTCTACACGACGTTCGCCGAGCTCGAGGGCGCCGAGCTCGGCGGCACCCGGTTCACGCTGCCCTCGATCCCCGACGCCCCCTGCTTCTGGTTCCAGGCGGGGGAGAGCTACTACCAGCGCTGCTACGTCGGCTACGGCAGCCACCTGGCCAGCGTCGACGTCCTCGGCCTGGCCGCCGCCGACGACGTCGGCGCGATGGACCGGCTGCTGCCCGCCCAGCGCGACCTCATCGCCGGCTGAACCCGGCTGGTATCGTCGTCGGCTGGTGCGCGGCCGCCGGCTGGTGCGCGCGCGCCGCCGGCGTCTCCCGTCCTCGGTGAGGCGATCCCACCAGCCACCCCGACGACGACGGAGGACACGAGCGCCGTGCGCACGTACTCACCCAAGCCCGGCGAGGTCACCCGCGCCTGGCACGTCATCGACGCCACCGACGTGGTGCTCGGTCGACTCGCCAGCCAGGTCGCGACCCTGCTGCGCGGCAAGCACAAGCCCCAGTTCGCCCCCCACGTCGACGTCGGTGACTTCGTCGTCGTCGTGAACGCGAACAAGATCGCCCTCACCGGCTCCAAGCGCGACCAGAAGACCGCCTACCGGCACTCCGGCTACCCGGGCGGTCTGCGCGCCATCAACGTCGGCGACCAGCTGCGCACCCACCCCGACCGCGTCGTCGAGCGCGCGGTGAAGGGCATGCTGCCGCACAACAGCCTCGGCCGGCAGATGATCAAGAAGCTGAAGGTGTACGCGGGCCCCGAGCACCCGCACGCCGCCCAGCAGCCCCAGACGTTCGAGATCAAGCAGGTGGCCCAGTGACCTCCCCCCTCACCGTGACCGACGCCGAGGGGCGCCCGGTCCAGACCGTCGGCCGGCGCAAGGAGGCCATCGTCCGCGTGCGGCTCGTGCCCGGCACCGGCCAGTTCCGCCTCAACGGCCGCAGCCTCGAGCAGTACTTCCCGAACAAGGTCCACCAGCAGCTCATCCGCGAGCCGTTCGTGACCCTCGAGAAGGCCGAGCAGTACGACGTCGTCGGCATCCTCAAGGGCGGCGGCGTCACCGGCCAGGCCGGCGCGCTGCGCCTGGCGATCGCCCGCGCCCTGATCGAGGTCGAGGCCGAGGACCGCCCGGCCCTCAAGAAGGCCGGCTTCCTCACCCGCGACGCGCGGGTCAAGGAGCGCAAGAAGTACGGGCTCAAGAAGGCCCGCAAGGCGCCTCAGTACTCGAAGCGCTGACCGGCACCGCCGTGGGTCGCCTCTTCGGGACCGACGGCGTCCGGGGTCGGGCCAACGCCGACCTCACGCCGGAGTTGGCCCTCTCGGTGGCGCGTGCCGCCGCCAGCGTGCTCGCCGACCGCGACGGGACCTCGCGTCCCGTCGCGGTCGTCGGGCGTGACCCCCGCGCCAGCGGGGAGATGCTCGAGGCCGCCGTGGTGGCGGGCCTCGCGAGCGCCGGCGCCGAGGTGCTGCGCGTCGGCGTGCTGCCCACCCCGGCCGTCGCCTTCCTCACCGCCGAGACCGGCGCCGACCTCGGCGTCATGATCTCGGCCAGCCACAACCCGATGCCCGACAACGGCATCAAGCTGTTCAGCCGCGGCGGCCACAAGCTGCCCGACGCGGTCGAGGCGGCGATCGAGCAGGCCATCGCCACCTCCCGCCGCAGCACCGACGGCCACCGCCCGACCGGCGCCGGCATCGGCCGGGTCCGCGACCTGCCCGGCGCCGGCGAGGACTACGCCAAGCACCTGCTGTCGACGCTCCCCGGGTCGGTGTCCGGCCTGCGCCTGGTCGTCGACTGCGCGCACGGCTCGGCCGCGACCGTCGCCCCCGACGTCTACCGCCGCGCCGGCGCCGAGGTCACCGTCATCGGCGGCGAGCCCGACGGCTGGAACATCAACGACGGCATCGGCTCCACCCACCTGGGCCCGCTGACCGACGCCGTCCGTGAGACCGGCGCCGACCTCGGCATCGCGCACGACGGCGACGCCGACCGCTGCCTCGCGGTCACCGCCGACGGCCGGGTGGTCGACGGCGACGCGATCCTCGCCGTGTGCGCGCTGGCGCTCAAGGAGCGCGGCGAGCTCGCCCGGGACACCGTCGTCGCCACGGTGATGAGCAACCTCGGCTTCCACCACACGATGCGCGAGGCCGGCATCGCGGTGCACACCACCGCCGTCGGCGACCGCTACGTCCTCGAGGCGCTGCGGGAGCAGGGGCTCAGCCTCGGCGGGGAGCAGAGCGGCCACCTGGTCTTCCTCGACCACGCCACCACCGGCGACGGCCTGCTCACCGGGCTGTCGCTGCTGTCCCGCATGGCCGCCACCGGCAGCTCGCTCGCCGACCTCGCCTCGGTGGTGCGCCGGCTCCCGCAGACCCTGGTCAACGTCCCGGTCCGCGACCGCATCCGGGTCGTGGAGAGCGAGGCCGTGGGCAGCGCGGTCAACGCCGTCGAGGCCGAGCTCGGCGACGACGGCCGGGTGCTGCTGCGGCCCTCGGGCACCGAGCAGCTCGTGCGCGTGATGGTCGAGGCGCCCACCCAGGAGCTCGCCGACGGGATCGCCTCCCGGCTCGCCGCGGTCGTCGCCGCCGTCGACTGACCGCCCGGGCTGGACCGGGGCGGCGTCCCGGGACGAGCACGGCGCCCACCGGCCGAGGACGGTCGCCGACCTGGTGCCCAGCGGGACGCGCCCCTGGGGCGCCTACAGGGGCGAGGCCGGCTCCTGGTCGGTGCGGACCGGCGACGGGCTGGTCCCGGACGCGGTGTGGAGCTACCGCGACCCGCTGCCCGACGCGGCGCAGCTCCGGGGACTGCTGTGCGTCTTCGACGAGCGCTTCGACGTGGCCGTCGACGGCGCGCCGCGCCCACGCCCGGTGTCCCCCCGGTCCTGACCGGCCCGGTGGGGCGGGTGGGACGGGCTCCGCGTCTCACACCGCAGCGGGACGGATCGGTCCCCTTGCCCGGTAGCCTCGATGCACATGTGCGGCATCGTGGGTTACGTCGGCCCCAAGAACGCCCTGGACGTCGTCCTCGAGGGCCTGCGCCGGCTCGAGTACCGCGGGTACGACTCCGCGGGCGTCGCCGTCCGGGTGGACGGCGACGGCTCCGGAGAGCTGGCGTCGGCCAAGAAGGCGGGGAAGCTGGCCAACCTGGAGAAGGTCCTGGCCGACACCCCGCTGCCCGAGTCGACCATCGGCATCGGGCACACCCGCTGGGCGACGCACGGCGGCCCGACCGACCGCAACGCCCACCCGCACCTGTCGGCCGACGGGCGGGTCGCCGTCATCCACAACGGGATCATCGAGAACTTCGCCCACCTGCGCGCCGAGTGCGAGGCCGCCGGCGTGGAGATGCGCTCGGAGACCGACACCGAGGTCGTGGCGCACCTGCTGGCGGCGGCCTACTCCGAGCTGCCGGAGGGCCCGGGGCGGTTCGCCGAGGCGATGCGCGCGGTGAGCCGCCGGCTGGAGGGCGCCTTCACCCTCGTCGCCGCGCACGCCGACGAGCCCGACACGCTGGTCGCCTCCCGCCGCAACAGCCCGCTGGTGGTCGGCGTCGGCGACGGCGAGTACTTCCTCGGCTCCGACGTCGCGGCGTTCATCGCGCACACCCGCGAGGCCCGCGAGCTCGGCCAGGACCAGGTCGTCGAGATCGACCGCACCCGCGGCCTGACCGTCACCGACTTCGAGGGCGCGCCCGCCGAGCCCGCCGCCTACACCGTCGACTGGGACGCCGCGGCCGCCGAGAAGGGCGGTCACGACTGGTTCATGCTCAAGGAGATCGCCGAGCAGCCGCAGGCGGTCGCCGACACCCTGCGCGGGCGCCTCGGCGACGACGGCGAGCTGGTCCTCGACGAGGTGCGGCTGTCCGACCAGGAGCTGCGCGACGTCGACAAGGTCTTCGTCGTCTCCTGCGGCACCAGCTACCACGCCGGGCTGATCGCCAAGTACGCCATCGAGCACTGGACCCGCATCCCGGTCGAGGTGGAGGTGGCCAGCGAGTTCCGCTACCGCGACCCGGTGCTCGACCGCTCCACGCTGGTCGTCGTCATCAGCCAGTCCGGCGAGACGATGGACACCCTCATGGCGCTGCGGCACGCCAAGGAGCAGAAGGCCCGGGTGCTGGCCATCTGCAACGTCAACGGCTCGACGATCCCGCGCGAGTCCGACGCCGTGCTCTACACCCACGCCGGCCCGGAGATCGCCGTCGCCTCGACCAAGGCGTTCCTGGCGCAGATCGTCGCCTGCTACCTGGTCGGGCTGTTCCTCGCGCAGGTGCGCGGCATCAAGTACGCCGACGAGGTCGGGTCGATCGTCCAGCAGCTGCAGCGGCTGCCCGAGGCGGTCGAGCGGGTGCTGACCCAGATGGAGCCGGTGCGGGAGCTGGGCCGGTCGCTGGCCGACTCGGACACGGTCCTGTTCCTCGGCCGGCACGTCGGCTTCCCGGTGGCGCTGGAGGGTGCGCTCAAGCTCAAGGAGCTGGCCTACATCCACGCCGAGGGCTTCGCCGCCGGCGAGCTCAAGCACGGCCCGATCGCGGTCATCGACGAGGGCACCCCCGTGGTGGTCATCGCGCCGTCGCCGCGCGGGCGCAGCCTGCTGCACGGCAAGGTCGTCTCCAACATCCAGGAGATCCGGGCCCGCGGGGCGCGCACCATCGTCATCGCCGAGGAGGGCGACGAGGACGTCGTCCCCTACGCCGACCACCTCATCCGGGTGCCGCGCACCCCCACCCTGCTCGCCCCCGTGGTGACCACCGTGCCGCTGCAGATCCTCGCCTGCGAGATCGCCGACACCCGCGGCTTCGACGTCGACCAGCCCCGCAACCTGGCCAAGAGCGTCACCGTCGAGTGAGCTCGTGCACGATCAGGTGAGCTGATCGTGCTGCGTCCTGGCTCGCCGTCGGCGGTGAGCCAGGACGCGTGACGGTGAGCCAGGACGGCGCGTCCGGCGGGCGCACGGCAGACTGGCCCGGTGATCGTCGGGGTCGGGATCGACGTGGTCCCCGTGACCCGTTTCGCCGAGTCGCTGGAGCGCACCCCCGGGCTGCGGGACCGGCTGTTCACCGCGGACGAGCAGACGACGCCGTCGGGGAGCCCCCGCACCGCGGAGTCGCTGGCCGCGCGGTTCGCCGCCAAGGAGGCGGTCGCCAAGGCCCTCGGCGCGCCCGGCTCGCTGCACTGGCACGACGTCGAGGTCATGGTCGGCGAGCGCGGCCGCCCGCACCTGGAGGTGCGGGGCACGGTCGCGAAGCGGGCCGCGGACCTCGGCATCGGCAGCTGGCACCTCTCGCTCAGCCACGACGGCGGCATCGCGTCGGCCGTGGTCGTCGCCGAGGGGGGCCCCGCGTGATCGGGCTGTCCACCGTCGCGGAGGTCCGCGCCGCCGAGGACGTGCTGCTGGCCCGCACCCGCGAGGGCGCGCTCATGCAGCGCGCGGCGACCGGCCTGGCCACCGTCTGCCTGCGGCTGCTCGGCCGGGCGCACGGCGCCCGGGTCACCGTCCTGGCCGGCGGCGGCAACAACGGCGGCGACGCGCTGTTCGCCGGCGCGCAGCTGGCCGCCCGCGGCGCCCGGGTGACCGCCGTCCTGCTCGCCCCGGACCGCGCCCACCCCGCCGGGCTGGCGGCGCTGCGCCGCGCCGGCGGGCGGGTCACCGGCCCGGACGGGCCCGACGGGCTGGACCGCGCCGACCTCGTCCTCGACGGCATCGTCGGCATCGGCGGCCGCGGCGGGCTGCGCCCGGACGCCGCCCGGCTGGCCGAGCGCGCCGCCACCGGCCCGGGCATCCCCGTCGCCGTCGACGTCCCGAGCGGCGTGGACGCCGACACCGGCGCGGTCGAGGGCGCCGCGTTCTCCGCCGTCCACACGGTCACCTTCGGCGCGGTGAAGCCCGGCCTCGTCGTCGGCGAGGGCCGCGGGCACGCCGGCACGGTGCACCTGGTCGACATCGGCCTGGGCCCGCACCTGGCCCCCGCGCGGGCGCACCAGCTCACCGACGCCGACGTCGCCGCGCACCTGCAGCCGCCCGGCGACGTCGACGACAAGTACTCCCGCGGCGTCGTCGGGATCGTGGCCGGCTCGGCCACCTACCCCGGCGCCGGGGTGCTGTGCACCGGGGCGGCGCTGCGCACCCGGCCGGGGCTGGTCCGCTACGCGGGCACGGCGGCCGAGGGCGTGCGCGCCGCGTGGCCCGAGGCGATCGTCACCGCGGGCCGCCCCGGCGACGCCGGGCAGGTGCAGGCCTGGGTGGTCGGTCCCGGCATGGGCACCGACGACGACGCCCGCAGCGTGCTGGCCGAGGTGCTGGCCACCGACCTGCCGGTGGTGGTCGACGCCGACGCGCTGACGATGGCCGCCCGCGAGCCGGACCTGGTCCGCCGCCGGACCGCCCCCACCGTGCTCACCCCGCACGACCGCGAGTTCGAGCGCTTCGGCGTCGCGGTCGGCGCCGACCGGGTCGGCAGCGCCCGCCGGCTGGCCGCGGACCTCGGCGCGGTCGTGCTGCTCAAGGGCAGCGCCACCGTCGTCGCGGACCGGGACGGGACCGCGTTCGTCAACGGCACCGGCACCCCGGAGATGGCCACCGCGGGCACCGGGGACGTGCTGTCGGGGATCCTCGGCGCCCTGCTGGCCACCGGCACCCCGGCCGCGGAGACCGCGGCGGCGGCCGCGCACCTGCACGGCCGCGCCGGTCAGGTCGCCGCGGAGACCGGCCCGGTGGTCGCCGGCGACCTGGTGCGGCGGCTCTCCGAGACGGTGGGCCGGGTGCGGAGCACCGGCCTGCGAGACTCGGGGGTGTGAGCGAACCCCGGGCCGAGGTGGTCGTCGATCTCGACGCGATCGCGGCGAACACCGCCGTGCTGCGCGAACGGGTCGGCCGGCCGCTCATGGCGGTGGTCAAGGCCGACGGCTACGGGCACGGGCTGGTGCCCGCGGCCCGGGCGGTGCTGGCCGGCGGTGCCGACGCGCTCGGCGTCGCCGTCCTGGAGGAGGCGCTGGCGCTGCGCGCCGCGGGGGTGACCGCCCCGCTGCTGGCCTGGCTGCACACCCCCGGCACCGACTTCGCCCCGGCGCTGCAGGCCGACGTCGAGGTGTCGGTGAACGCCGAGTGGGGGCTGGCCGAGGTGGTCGCCGCCGCCCGCGCCACCGGCCGGACCGCGCGGCTGCACCTGTTCGCCGACACCGGCCTGTCCCGCGAGGGCGCCACGATGGCGGACTGGCCGGGCCTGGTCGCCGCGGCCGCCCGCGCGCAGGCCGACGGCGAGGTCGAGGTGGTCGGCCTGTGGAGCCACATGGCCTACGCCGACGCGCCGACCCACCCGACGATCGGCGCCCAGGTGCGGGTGTTCGACGAGGCCGTGGACCTCGCCCGCGGCGCCGGCCTGGACGGGCGGCGGCACCTGGCCAACTCCGCGGCCACCGTGGCGCTGCCGGAGACCTGGTACGACATGGTCCGCCCCGGCATCGCCCTCTACGGCCTGGACCCGCTCGGCGGCGACCCGGCGGTGCACGGCCTGCGGCCGGCCATGACCGTGCGCGCGCGGGTGGCGCTGACCAAGCGGGTGCCCGCGGGCGTCGGCGTCTCCTACGGCCACACCTACTCGCCGGTGACCGAGACCACGCTCGCGCTCGTGCCCGTGGGGTACGCCGACGGGGTGCCGCGGGCGGCGGGCAACCGGGCGCCGGTGCTCGCCGGCGGCGCCCAGCGCACCATCGCCGGGCGGGTGTGCATGGACCAGTTCGTGCTCGACGTCGGCGACGCCGCCGTGGCGCCGGGCGACGAGGTGGTCCTCTGGGGTCCCGGCGACCGGGGCGAGCCCACCGCGCAGCAGTGGGCCGACGCGGTCGACACCATCCACTACGAGCTGGTCACCCGGGTCGGCGGGCGGTTCACCCGCCGGCACGTCGGGTCCGCGGGGGCGGTCTGATGGCACGCAGCAGGAGACCGGTGCGGCGCGCGGCCGCCCCGGCGCGGTCCGGTGTCGCCGGGGCGCTGGAGCGCCACCCGGCCGCCGGGGTCGCCGGGGCCGTCGTCGGCCTGGCGGCGGCGACCACCGCCGTCGGCGTGGCCGTCGCCCGGATCGCCACCCGGCGGGTGCACGCCGAGCGGCTGAGCCCCGCCGGGGCGCTGCCCGAGGGCGCCACGGCCGCCGAGCTGCGCGAGGACGACCCGCTCGGCCCGGCCTCCCGCCGGGCCGACCGCACCGCCCTGGTCCAGGCCGACGACGGCGTGCTGCTGGCGGTGGAGGAGGTCGGCCCGCTCGACGCGCCGCTGACCGTCGTCTTCGTGCACGGCTACACGCTGTCGATGGCGTCGTGGACGTTCCAGCGGCGGTCGCTGGGCGCGCAGCTGGCCACCGCCAACGGGCACCGTCCCGCGGCCCGGCTGGTGTTCTACGACCAGCGCGGCCACGGGGGCTCCAGCCGCGGCCCGGCCGAGAACTCGACGATCGAGCAGCTCGCCCACGACCTCGCCACCGTCATCGAGACCCGGGTGCCCGAGGGCCCGGTCGTGCTCGTCGGGCACTCCATGGGCGGCATGACCGTCATGGGCCTGGCCGACCTGCGCCCGGAGCTGTTCGGCACCAAGGTCGTCGGCGCGGCCCTGGTGTCGACGTCCAGCGGCAACCTGGCCGAGCTGGACTTCGGCCTGCCCGAGTTCCTCACCCGCGTGCGCGCCGCGGTGCTGCCGGTCGCGGCCTGGACGATGCGCCGGCGGCCGGTGTTCGCCGAGCGCACCCGCCGGCTGGCCGCCGACGTCGTCTCCGCGGCCACCTGGTCGCTGTCGTTCTCCTCCACCGACGTCGACCCGCGGCTGGGCCGCTACGTGGACGCGATGATCGGCGGCACCCCGGTCGACGTGATCGCGGAGTTCTACCCGGCGCTGGCCGGCCTCGACGAGACGGGCGCGCTCGAGCCGCTGCGCGGCGTGCCGACGCTGGTGCTCACCGGTGACGCGGACAGGATGATCCCGCGGGCGCACAGCGACACCCTCGTGGACTTGCTCGGCGGCGAGGGCCCGATGGTCGAGTACGTCGTCGTGCCGGACGCCGGGCACCTGGTCCCGCTGGAGCGGCCCGAGGAGGTCACCCGGGCCCTGTCCGGCCTGCTGCGCCGCGTCGCCGCCGGGACGCCCGTCCGGGACTGACCCTCAGCCGCGGGCGTCGTACAGGCGGCCCATCAGCTCGTCGCGGGTGCGGTGGGCGACCTCGCAGCCGTCGGCGAAGGTCAGCTCCCACGGCGTCCCGGCGCCGGGCACGACCGGACGGCGCGGCGGCTCCACCACCGCCGCCCGCAGCGCCGGGTCGGAGAGCCGCTGCGCGCCGTCCAGCGCCGCCCGGCGCACCGGGTCGGCGTCGCCGGCCCGCGCGTCCCGCAGCAGCCGCCGGCCCGCGGCGGTCGGGCCGAGCAGCCGGCCGAGCAGCCCCTCGTGGCGCAGCCGCCGCACGACCTCGGCCACCCGCTCGTCGCCGAGCGCCCGCCAGCGCACGGTCTCGACCGAGCGGCGGCCCCGCGCCCCGACGGCGTCGAGGACCGCGGCCTCGACCGGGTGGCGGCGCCGAGGGGAGACCACCTGCAGCTCGCCCGGGGCGACCGCGCGGACCCGGCCGGTGACCACCAGGGCCACCAGGGCGGTGTCGACCACCCGCTGCGTCCCGCCGGCGAGGCAGGCGACGTCGTACACGTCCGGCTGCGGCGTCATGGCGGCTCCTCCCGGCGCGGGGTCCCGAGCACAGGGTGGGCCTCCCGGGCCGCGGAGGGAAGCCCGGAGGCCCGGCCGCCGCGGCCCCCGTAGGGTCGGCGCGTGGCCGCCCCCCGTCCGCCCCGGTTCGACGCCGCGGCCGAGGAGGTCGCGCGCACCGCCGCGGCGGCCGCCGACTGGTCCGAGCTGGCCGCGGCCGCCACCCCCTGCGTCGCCTGCCCCGAGCTGGCCACCACCCGGCAGCACGTCGTCGTCGGTGACCCGCCGGTGCGCGGCCGGGCCCGGTTCGCGCTGGTCGGGGAGGCGCCCGGGGCGAACGAGGACGAGACCGGCCGGCCCTTCGTCGGGAAGTCGGGGCAGCTGCTGGACCTGCTGCTCGCCGAGGCCGGGCTGGACCGCGCCGAGGCGGCGGTGCTCAACATCGTGAAGTGCCGGCCGCCGGGCAACCGGACGCCGAAGTCACCCGAGGTGGCCCGCTGCAGCGGCTGGCTGCGCCGCCAGCTGGAGCTGCTCGACCCGCCCGTCGTCGTGGCCCTCGGGCTGTCGTCGGCGAAGTGGTTCCTCGGGCCGCGGACGGTGCTCGCCGAGGCCCGCGGCCGCCCGCACGACGTCGGGGGCCGGGCGGTGTGGGCGACCTACCACCCGTCGGCGGCGATCCGGTTCGGTCCGGCGGGGGCGCCGCGGGCCGGGCTGCTGGAGGACCTCACCTCGGTAGCGCGGAGCCTGGCCCGGTGAGGCGCGAGCACGAGCTGCCCACCCCCGAGGACACCCGGGCGCTGGGCGCGGAGCTCGCCGCCGTGGTGCGGCCGGGCGACCTCGTCGTCCTCACCGGGCCGCTGGGGGCGGGCAAGACCGCGCTCACCCAGGGCCTCGGCGCCGCGCTCGGGGTGACCGAGCCGGTCACCTCGCCCACGTTCGTCATCGCCCGCGTGCACCGCGGCGGGCGGCTGCCGCTGGTGCACGTCGACGCCTACCGGCTCGGCAGCGTGGCCGACGTCGACGACCTCGACCTCGACGCCTCCACCGAGGAGTCGGTGACCGTGGTCGAGTGGGGCGCCGGGCTGGTCGAGCGGCTGGCCGACGAGCACCTCGAGGTCCGGCTCGACCGCCGCGACGACGACGTCCGCACCGCCGTGCTCGTCCCGCACGGCCCCGGCTGGGAGGCCCGGCTCGACGGCGACCGGCCGGACTAACCTGGCGAGTCGTGCTCGTCCTCGCCCTCGACACCGCGACCCCCACCCTCGTCGCCGGGGTCGCCCGCCGCACCGCCGGGGCCGTCGAGGTGCTCGCCGAGCGGGCGGTGCCCTCGGGCAACCGGCACGCCGAGCTGCTCGTCCCCGCCGTCCGCGAGGCGCTGGCCGCGGCCGGGCTGACCCTCGCCGACGTCGACGCCGTCGTGACGGGCCTCGGCCCCGGGCCCTTCACCGGCCTGCGGGTCGGCGTCGTCACCGCCGCGGCGCTCGCCGACGCGCGCGGCGTCCCCGCGGTCGGGGTCTGCTCGCTGGACGCGGTCGGCTCCGGGCGCCGCACCGTGGTCACCGACGCCCGCCGCAAGGAGGTCTACTGGGCCGCCTACGACGACGGCGGCGCGCGCGTGGACGGGCCCGGCGTCGTCCGGCCCGAGGAGGCCGGGTTCCCCGGCCCGCTGGTCGGCGACCCGCGGTTCGCCGACCGGCTGGGCGCGCCGGTCGACCCCGCGGAGGTGACCACCGCCGGGCTGCTGCGCGCGGCGGCGTCCCTGCTCGACGACCCGTCGTCCGCCGGGCCGCTGGTGCCGCTGTACCTCCGCCGGCCCGACGCCGTCCCGCCGACGTCGTTCAAGCCGGTGACGACCGCGTGACGCCGCGGCTGCGGCCGATGCGGCTGGCCGACCTCGACGCGGTCCTCGCGCTGGAGGAGGAGCTCTTCGCGCCGGACACCTGGACCCGCGCGATGTACCGCGACGAGCTCGCCCGCACCGACACCCGCCACTACCTGGTCGCCGAGGACGACGGCGCCGTGGTCGGGTACGCCGGGCTCATCGCCTACGACGACGAGGCGCACGTGGCGACCATCGGCGTCGCGCGGGACCGGCAGGGCGAGGGGATCGGGGCGCGGCTGCTCGACGCGCTGCTCACCGAGGCCGACCGGCGCAGCCCGGTCGTGCTGCTCGAGGTGCGGGCCGACAACGAGCTCGCGCAGGGCCTCTACCGGCGGCGCGGGTTCACCGAGATCGGCCGGCGGCGCGGCTACTACCAGCCGAGCAACACCGACGCGGTCGTGATGAAGAGGGAGAGGCTCCGTGGCTGACGAGCCGCTGGTCATCGGGTTCGAGACCTCCTGCGACGAGACCGGCGTCGGCGTCGTCCGCGGGCACACGCTGCTCGCCGACGCGCTGGCCACCTCGATGGCCGAGCACGAGCGCTTCGGCGGCGTGGTGCCCGAGATCGCCTCGCGGGCGCACCTGGAGGCGATGGTCCCGACCGTGCACCGCGCGCTGGCCGAGGCCGGGGTGTCCGCGTCCGACGTCGACGCCGTCGCCGTCACCGCCGGGCCCGGGCTCACCGGCGCCCTGCTGGTCGGGCTGGCCGCCGCCAAGGCGTACGCGCTCGCGCTGGACAAGCCGCTGTACGGGGTCAACCACCTGGCCGCGCACGTCGCCGTCGACGAGCTGCAGCACGGCCGCCTCGCCGAGCCGTCCCTGGCGCTGCTGGTCTCCGGCGGGCACAGCTCGCTGCTGCTGGTGCCCGACCTCGCCCAGGAGGTGCGGTCGCTGGGCCGCACGATCGACGACGCCGCCGGCGAGGCCTTCGACAAGGTCGCCCGCGTGCTGGGCCTGCCCTTCCCCGGCGGCCCGCCGATCGACAAGGCGGCCCGCGAGGGCGACCCGGCGGCGATCGACTTCCCGCGCGGGCTCACCGGCCCCCGCGACGCGCCCTACGACTTCAGCTTCTCCGGGCTCAAGACCGCCGTCGCGCGGTGGGTCGAGGCCCGGCGGGCGGCGGGGGAGCCGGTGCCGGTGGCCGACGTCGCGGCGTCGTTCCAGGAGGCGGTCGCCGACGTGCTGACCGCCAAGGCGGTGCGGGCCTGCCGCGAGCACGGCGTCGACCACCTGGTGCTCGGCGGGGGAGTGGCGGCCAACTCGCGGCTGCGGGCGCTGGCCCAGGAGCGCTGCGCCGCGGCCGGGATCGTGCTGCGGGTGCCCAGCCCGCGGCTGTGCACCGACAACGGCGCGATGGTCGCCGCGCTCGGCTCGCGCCTGGTCGCCGCCGGCGTCGAGCCGTCGGCGCCGGAGCTGGGCGCCGACAGCTCGCTGCCGATCGACGTCGTCAGCCGCTAGGCGGCAGAACTGGCCATCTCCGGCACCGTCAGCTGACGGCGCGGGCCGCGTCGCGCAGCCGGGCGCGGTCGACGCCGAGGTCGGCCAGCGCGCGGACGACGGTGCCGCGCTCGAGGTCGCACACCGCGGCGACGACGTGCGCGCCGCGCAGCGGGGAGCGCGCCGCCTTCGCCGCCGCGACCGCCGCCCGGAAGACCTGCTGCGCCTGCGGGGTCGAGCGCATCGGGCCGGTGGCGGGCCCGCGCAGCGCCGGCTCCCCGGTCCCGGCGCCGACCCCGACCGACGCGAGCGCCGCGGCGTGCGCGGCCTCGACGGCCGCGCGCAGGCGGTCGGCGTCGGTCCCGACCCGGGCGAGCGCGGCGGCGGCCGTGCCGTCGGGGAGCGCGGTGGCCGCGAGCAGGAGGTGCTCGGGGCCGGGCGTCGCCTCCCCGCCGCCGCGTGCCTCGGCCTCCGCGCCGGTGAGCAGCGCCCTCACCGTCCGCAGGTCCCGCAGTGCCGTGACGATCCCCATCAGGTCTCTCCTCGTGGTCGGTGCCCGCGCCGCGCGCGGACCTCGGGGGCGAACCTCTTGTGGGCGGCCTGCGCGCTGATGCCGAGCGCCTCGCCGACCTGGGCCCACGTCCAGCCCCGGCCGACCGCCTCGACCACCGCCTCGACCTCCAGCCGGCTCGCCAGCCGGCGCAGGGCGACGACGGCGGCCAGGGCCGCCTCGGGGTCCTCGGGCCCGGGCACGGAGACCGGTTCGACCGCCATGCCATCAACCTAGGTTGATACGGTGCCGTTCGTCAACCCAGGTTGATGAGGTCGCACACGAGGGCCGTGGGCGCGCCCGCCACCCGGGTGACGACGACGGTCGCGCTGCCGGCGCCGGGGCCGCGGAGCTGCCGGGCGAGGGTCTCCGGCTCGATCGCCGACCCGCGCTTCTTCACCACCACCCGGCCGACGCCGCGCGCCCGCAGCAGCGCGCGCAGCCGCTTGAGGGAGAACGGCAGCACCTCGTCGACCCGGTACGAGGTGACCCAGGGGGAGCCGGCCGGGGCGTCGGAGGTCAGGTAGGCGATCGTCGGGTCGACCAGCGTGGCGCCGAGCTCCGCGGCCGCCAGGGACACCAGCCCCGAGCGGATCACGGCGGGGTCGGGCTCGTGCAGCCACCCGCGCACCGGGCCGGCGTCGGCGGGCCCCGGGTCGGCGTCCGCGGTCAGCTCGTGGACGACGCCGTCGCGGACGACGGCCGCCCGCCGCCACACCGCCGACACCCCGCGGCCCCACAGCAGCGCCTCGACGACCGACCCGCGCACCGAGACCCACTCGGCCTCGACGCCGTCGGGCACCCGGTCGTGGTCGAGGCCGGGCGCCACCTTGACCACCGAGCGCGGCACCCGGTCGAGCAGCGCGGCCACCGTCGACCAGGGCGGTGACCAGCGGTCGGGGTCCAGCTGCCGCCGCCCGCCGGCCCGCCGGGCGGGGTCCAGGACGGCGGCCCCGCACCCGGCCACCTCCCCGCCGCGGGCGGCGTCCACCAGCTCGACGACGTCGCCGGCGACCACCCACACGTCGTCGTCCACCCCGAGCGCGGCGGCGTTGGCGGCGGTGAGCTCCCGGGCCACCGGGTCGCGGTCGACGGCGAGCACCCGCGCGCCGGCCCGGGCCAGCGCGACCGTGTCGGTCCCGGCCGCGCAGCCGAGGTCGGCGGCGGAGTCGGTGCCGTCGGCGAGCAGCCGGTCGGCGCGGCGGGCGGCCAGCTCGGGACGGCCGGCCTGCTCGAGGGTGTCGGCGGTGAGGAACAGCCGGTCGGCGTCGGCGCCGAACACCGGCCGCGCCCGCGCCCGCAGCCGGGCCAGCTCCCACGCCGGGCCGGCCAGCTCCGGGCCGACCTCGGCGCGCAGCCGGGCCACGCCGGCGAGCACGTCGGCGCCCTCGGCCAGCAGCGCCGCCGCCCGCGCGGTCGCCGCGGTCCCCTCCGGAGTGCGCAGGAGGGCGACCGGGCCGGCGTCGTCGGGCACGGCGTCCAGCCTCCCGCAGGGCGGCGTCGCCCGACCCGGCGACCCGGTTGAGGGGCTGGCACTCTCATGGGTAGAGTGCCAATCGACACGGGCAGGCGCCTGACCCCCGCGACGGCAGGCCCGGCCCCCGTGCCACAGCATGAGAGACCACCCGCCGTCCGATCCCGAAGGGGGCGTCACCTCGTGACGACCGCTACCAAGGTCAACATCAAGCCGCTCGAGGACCGCGTCGTCGTCCAGGCCAACGAGGCCGAGACCACCACCGCCTCCGGCCTGGTCATCCCGGACACCGCCAAGGAGAAGCCGCAGGAGGGCACGGTCATCGCCGTGGGCCCCGGCCGCATCGACGACAACGGCAACCGCGTCCCGCTCGACGTCAACGTCGGCGACGTCGTCATCTACTCGAAGTACGGCGGCACCGAGGTCAAGTACGCCGGCGAGGAGTACCTGGTGCTCTCCGCCCGCGACCTGCTCGCCGTCGTGGAGAAGTGACGACACCTCCCCGCTCAGCCTGAAGCGACCGCCCCGGCGACCCGTATGACCGGGTCCCGGGGCGGTCGCCGTCTCACCCCGTAGCAACCCTGATCGGAAGGGCCCCATGGCCAAGATCATCAAGTTCAACGAGGACGCCCGCCGCGCGCTCGAGCGCGGCGTGGACAAGCTCGCCGACGCCGTCAAGGTGACCCTCGGCCCGCGCGGGCGCAACGTCGTCCTCGACAAGAAGTTCGGCGCCCCGACCATCACCAACGACGGCGTCACCATCGCCCGCGAGGTCGAGCTCGAGGACCCGTACGAGAACCTCGGCGCCCAGCTGGCCAAGAACGTCGCGACCAAGACCAACGACGTCGCCGGTGACGGCACCACCACCGCGACCGTGCTGGCGCAGGCCCTGGTCAAGGAGGGCATGCGCAACGTCGCCGCCGGCGCCAACCCGATGGGCCTCGGCCGCGGCATGCGCGCCGCCGTCGACGCCGTGTCGGCCGCCCTCGACGAGGTCGCCACCCCGGTCGAGGAGCAGGACGCCATCGCCGGCGTCGCGACCATCTCGGCGCAGGACGCCGAGGTCGGCCGCCTGATCGGCGAGGCGATGGAGAAGGTCGGCAAGGACGGCGTCATCACCGTCGAGGAGAGCAACACCCTCTCCACCGACCTCGACGTCACCGAGGGCGTGCAGTTCGACAAGGGCTACCTCTCGCCCTACTTCGTCACCGACCAGGAGGCGATGGAGGCCGTCCTCGACGACGTCCTCGTGCTGCTGGTCCAGGGCAAGGTCGGCGCGCTGGCCGACCTGCTGCCGCTGCTGGAGAAGGTCCTCGGCAACGGCGCCCGCCCGCTGCTGATCGTCGCCGAGGACGTCGAGGGTGAGGCGCTGTCCACCCTCGTCGTCAACTCCATCCGCAAGACGATCAAGGTCGTCGCGGTCAAGTCGCCCTACTTCGGCGACCGCCGCAAGGCGTTCATGACCGACCTCGCCGTCGTCACCGGCGGCCAGGTGGTCAGCGAGGACGTCGGTCTCAAGCTCGACCAGGTCGGCCTCGAGGTGCTCGGCACCGCCCGCCGCGTGACCGTCAGCAAGGACACGACGACGATCGTCGACGGCGGCGGCACGGCCGGCGCGATCTCCGACCGGGTCGCCCAGATCCGCCGCGAGATCGAGGCCACCGACTCCGACTGGGACCGCGAGAAGCTGCAGGAGCGGCTGGCCAAGCTGGCCGGCGGCATCGGCGTCATCCGGGTCGGCGCGGCCACCGAGGTCGAGCTCAAGGAGCGCAAGCACCGCATCGAGGACGCCATCGCCGCCACCAAGGCCGCGGTCGAGGAGGGCGTCGTCCCCGGCGGTGGCTCGGCGCTCGTGCACGCCGCCGCCGCGATCGACGCGCTGGACCTCACCGGCGACGAGCTGACCGGCGCCCGCGCCGTGCGGCGCGCGCTGGAGGCCCCGCTGGCCCGCATCGCCGACAACGCCGGCTTCGAGGGCCGCGTCGTGGTGAGCAAGGTCCGCGACCTCGGCGTGGGCCAGGGCTTCAACGCCGCCACCGGCGAGTACGGCGACCTGGCCGCCCAGGGCGTCATCGACCCGGTCAAGGTCACCAAGGCCGCGCTGGGCAACGCCGCGTCGATCGCCGCGATGGTGCTCACCACCGACTCCGCCGTCGTCGAGGCGCCGGAGGAGGACGAGCACGCGGGGGCCGGGCACCACACCCACGGCCACTCGCACGGCCACGGCCACAGCCACTGAACGGCGCCGCCGCGCACGATCAGCCGGGCTGATCGTGCTGCGTCCTGGTCCACCGCCGACGGTGAGCCAGGACGCGCGGCGGTGAGCCAGGACGGCCACCGCACGACGAGAGGGCCGGTCCAGCAGACGCTGGACCGGCCCTCTCGCTGTCCGCCCCCTGGACGTGCGGCGGGCCGGCGCGGCACCGTCGTGCCCGCGACCGACCGGCGGAGGAGGACCCGATGCTCCCGGACGCCCTGCACGACCCCTCGCCGGAGGGACCCGACGACCTGGGGCTCTTCGGGCGGCTGGAGGGCGCCTGGCGGCTGCGCTGGCGGGGCCTCGAGCCGGACGGCACCTGGTCGACGGCGGTCGGCGAGCTGCACGTCGGGCGCGTGCTCGGCGGCCGTGCGGTGCAGGACGTGTGGATCGTCCCCGGCCGGGGAGAGTCCGGCGCCGGCGTCCCGCCGCGGGCGTTCCACGGGACGACGGTCCGCTTCCCCGACCCGCACGCGCCGGGCACCTGGCGCTCGATCTGGATGGAACCCGTCAACGGGCGCGTCCGGCGCTTCGTGGGCCGGCCCACGGAGGACGGCGGGGTGGTCCTGCTCAGCGACGAGGAGGACCCGTGGCTGCGCTGGCGGTTCACCGACGTCCGCCCGGACTCGTTCACCTGGTCGGCGGAGACGTCGCACGACCGGGGGAGCACCTGGGTGCACGACGAGCTGATGGCCGCCGAGCGCACGGGCTGAGCGCAGACGACGAGAGGGCCGGTCCAGCGGGTGCTGGACCGGCCCTCTCGTTCGCGAGTGCCGGGTGCGGCCCTGTCGGGTCCCGCCGCGAGCCTGCGAGTCGTGGGGAGGTGGGGGTCTTCCTCTAGACCCCGGCGGCGACGGCGGCGGGCTCCGCGGCGATCAGCCGGG
This sequence comes from Geodermatophilus sp. SYSU D00879, assembly GCF_054050375.1. NCBI lineage: Bacteria > Bacillati > Actinomycetota > Actinomycetes > Geodermatophilales > Geodermatophilaceae > Geodermatophilus > Geodermatophilus sp. SYSU D00879. Next base: position 26,831 of record NZ_JBJGZF010000016.1, on the reverse strand, counting down.
CCCGCTCCTCCTCGCTCATGCCGCCCCAGACGCCGTAGGGCTCACGGACGCTCAGGGCGTGCTTCAGGCAGGCCTCGACGACGGGGCACTTCGCGCACACGGCCTTGGCCGCGGCCTGGCGACGGGCCCGCGCGGGACCGCGCTCGCCGTCGGGGTGGAAGAACAGCGCGGTGCTCTCACCACGGCACGCGCCGTGCAGCTGCCAGTCCCACACCTCGGCAACGGGCGTCGGGAGACGGCGGATGTCGGCCATGTCGGTCCTCCTCGGCTCGGTGCGAGCCGGAGGGGGCGGTCCGGTCGCACGGGAGCCGGTGCCCGAGGGGTCCCGCGGTCAAACACAGGGGGATCGGACATTTTCCCGGTCCGCGTCTCCCCCCGCAGGGTGATCACGGGTGTTGCGCCTCGTCACCGCCGGTCATGGTCGTTCCAGGCCGTAGCCGTTCCGGGTCGTGGGGACCCGGGTGCCCTCCACGGCCGGGGGAGACGAGGAGAACCACGTGATCGACGACAGGATGCGCGGTCCGGGCCACGGGGCCACGACCGTGTGGGTGTACGACGAGCGCCGCCGTGTCCGCGACGACGTCGCCGCCCGCCTGGTGGCCCTGCCCTTCGTGGGCCGGGTCGAGGTCGTCGGGGACGCCGCCGCCCTCGTCCAGCGCCTGGCCACCCGCCAGCCCGACGTGCTGCTGGTCGGCACGCAGCGCGCGGTGGACACCGGCCTCACCGTCGCCACCCAGGTCATCCGCACCCACCCCACCGTCCCGGTGCTCGTGCTCGGCGCGCCCGACGACGCCGAGACGGTGCGCGCCGCGGTCGCCGTCGGGGCCCGCGGCTACCTCCGCTGGGACGCCAGCGCCCTGGAGATGGGCCTCGGCCTGTCCCGCGTGGGCCTGCGCGCCGACGGCCGCCCGCCGCAGCCGGCGCCCGCCCCGGTGCCGCTGAACTCCGTCGGCGCCCCGGTGCCCGCCTGGGCGACGCCGCTCAACGGCGCCGGCCCGCGGGTGGTGAGCACCCCCGTCCGCGAGGCCGCGCCCGCGGTCACGCTGTCGATGCGCGAGATGCAGGTGCTCACCGGGATGAGCCAGGGCAAGAGCAACGCCCAGATCGGCCGGGAGCTCTACCTGTCCGAGGACACCATCAAGACCCACGCCCGCCGGCTGTTCCGCAAGCTCGGCGCGAAGGACCGCGCCGAGGCCGTGGCCACCGGCTTCCGCCGCGGCATGATGTCCTGACCCGACCGACGCACGCCGAGGGCCCCTCCGATCGTCGGAGGGGCCCTCGGCGCGTTCCCGTTCAGTCGTCGCGGGCGTGGCGGCCGGTGCGGCCGGAGCCGGGCTCCTCGCGCTCGGCCATCGCGGCCACCCCGTCGGCGTAGCCGCTGGCGTAGTCCCAGCTGACGTAGTCGTCGGGGTCGGGGTCGAACGGCGGCTCGTGCCGGCCGGTCTGCCCCTCCTCGAGCAGCTGGCGCAGGTTGGCCTGCATCAGCGCCCAGTCGACGTGGTGCTCCTCGTCGCAGTCCGGGCAGTCGACGACGATGCCCTTGATCCCCGTCGGCTCGAGCAGGGTGCGGAACACCTCGAGCTCGGCCAGGTCGTCGAGGACGCCGGCTCGTTCCTCCATCGACAGCGGTGGCGGGTCCGACGGCGAGTCGAAGTCGGGCCCCGGGGCGTCGTCGAAGGGACTCACGGGTGCCTCCTCCCTCGTGCTGGCGGCGCGGGCGTCCCGGCCCGGACGCGCGGGCTCGCCCGTCCGGGGAACCACGGTAGCCGCCCGCGCCCACGGTTCCCACGCCGTGCACCCGGCGGCGTCCCGGGCGCCGCGGCGCCCGGCCTACGATCGGAGGGGTTCCCGCGCGCCCGGCCGGGGGCATGAGCCGACGGAGAGGGTGGCGGCACCATGCAGCCCGACGACCACGCACCTGACGGGCACCGCGCCGAGCTGCCGGCGAAGTTCGCCCCGCTCGGCCTGACCTACGACGACGTCCTGCTCATCCCCGGTGAGTCCGACGTCGTCCCCGCCGAGGTCGACACCAGCAGCCGCCTCACCCGGGGCATCCGGCTGGCCGTGCCGCTGGTCTCCAGCGCCATGGACACCGTCACCGAGGCCCGCATGGCGATCGCCATGGCGCGGGTCGGCGGCGTCGGCGTGCTGCACCGCAACCTCGCCGCCGAGGAGCAGGCCGGCCAGGTCGACCTGGTCAAGCGCTCCGAGGCCGGCATGGTCACCAACCCGGTCACCTGCTCGCCGGACAACACCCTCGCCGAGGTCGACGCCCTGTCGGCCCGCTACCGCATCTCCGGCGCGCCCGTCGTCGACGACGAGGGCGTGCTCGTCGGCATCGTCACCAACCGCGACATGCGCTTCGAGACCGACCAGAACCGGCTCGTGCGCGACGTCATGACCAAGATGCCGCTGGTCACCGCCCCGGTCGGCGTCGACCCCGACACCGCGCTGCGGCTGTTGTCCCAGCACAAGATCGAGAAGCTGCCGATCGTCGACGGGTCCGGCCGGCTGCGCGGGCTGATCACCGTCAAGGACTTCGTCAAGCGCGACCAGTACCCGAACGCCACCAAGGACGCCGACGGCCGGCTCGTCGTCGCCGCGGCGGTGGGCGTGGGCGAGGACGCCTACGAGCGGGTCGGTCTGCTGGTCGACGCCGGGGTCGACGTGGTCGTCGTCGACACCGCGCACGGCCACCAGCGCGCCGTCCTCGACATGGTCGCCCGGGTCCGGAAGGACTTCGGCGGCGACGGCGGCGTGCAGGTGGTCGGCGGGAACGTCGCCACCCGCGGCGGCGCCCAGGCGCTGGTCGACGCCGGCGCGGACGCGGTCAAGGTCGGCGTCGGCCCGGGCTCGATCTGCACCACCCGCGTGGTCGCCGGCGTCGGCGTCCCGCAGATCACCGCCATCTACGAGGCGAGCCTGGCCTGCAAGCCGGCCGGCGTCCCGGTCATCGCCGACGGCGGCCTGCAGTACTCCGGCGACATCGCCAAGGCGCTGGTCGCCGGCGCCGACACCGTCATGATCGGCGGGCTGTTCGCCGGGGTCGAGGAGGCCCCGGGCGAGCTGGTGTTCATGAACGGCAAGCAGTTCAAGACCTACCGCGGCATGGGGTCGCTCGGCGCCATGCAGAAGCGCGGCAACCAGTCCTACAGCCGCGACCGCTACTTCGCCGACGACGTCCTCTCCGACGACAAGCTCGTCCCCGAGGGCATCGAGGGCCAGGTGCCCTACCGCGGCCTGCTGGCGACCGTGGCCCACCAGCTCGTCGGCGGCCTGCGCGCGTCGATGGGCTACGCCGGCGCGGGCACCGTCGCCGACCTGCAGGACCGCGGGCAGCTGACCCGCATCACCTCGGCCGGTCTCGTGGAGAGCCACCCCCACGACATCCAGATGACCGTCGAGGCGCCGAACTACCGGGGGCGGTGACGATGCCCGCCCGCGACACCGTCGAGATCGGCCTCAACCGCTTCGCCCGCCGCGGCTACGACCTGGACGAGGTCTCGATCGTCCCGTCCCGCCGCACCCGCGACGTCGACGACGTCTCCACGGCCTGGCAGATCGACGCCTTCCGGTTCGACATCCCGCTGGTCACCAGCCCCAGCGACGCCGTCGTCAGCCCGGCGACGGCGATCGCCGTCGGCCGGGCCGGCGGCCTCGGCGTGCTCAACGCCGAGGGCCTGTGGACCCGCTACGACGACCCGCTGCCGGTCTACCGGCAGCTGCGCGACGCCGCCGCCGAGGCGCCCCCGCCGGTGTCGCTCCTGCAGCAGGTCTACGCCGAGCCGGTCAAGCCGGACCTGATCACCGCCCGGATCAAGGAGATGCGCGATGCCGGGGTGACGACGGCGGTGCGCGTCTCGCCGCAGCACACCGAGCAGCTCGCGCCCGCGGTGCTCGCCGCCGGGGTCGACCTGCTGGTCATCCAGGGCACGATCGTCTCCGCCGAGCACGTGACCACCCAGGGCGCGGCGCTCAACCTCAAGTCGTTCATCGCCGACCTCGACGTCCCGGTGATCGTCGGCGGCGCGGCGAACTACACGACGGCGCTGCACCTCATGCGCACCGGCGCGGCCGGGGTGATCGTCGGCGTCGGCGCGGACAGCTTCTCCACCGGCGACGCCGTGATGGGCATCCGGGTGCCGCTGGCCAGCGCGATCGCCGACGCCGCGGCCGCCCGCCGCGACTACCTCGACGAGACCGGCGGCCGGTACGTGCACGTCATCGCCAACGGCCGGATCGAGACCAGCGGCGCGATCGCGCGGGCGCTGGCCTGCGGCGCCGACGCCGTGCAGGTCGGCGAGCCGCTGCGCGCGGCGCGGGAGGCCCCCGGCGGCGGGGTCTGGTGGGACTCGGTGGCCGCCCACCCGCGGCTGCCCCGCGGCGGCACCTCGGCGCCGGTCCCGGCGGCCGGCTCGCTGGAGCAGCTGCTGCTCGGGCCGGCCGAGACCGCCGACGGTCGCACCAACCTGTTCGGCGCACTGCGCCGCACGATGGCCAAGACCGGTTACCGCGACCTCAAGGAGTTCCAGCGCGTGGACCTGGTGATCGGCGGTCGACCCGACTGATGGACTTCCCCACCGTCCTGGTCGTCGACTTCGGCGCGCAGTACGCCCAGCTCATCGCCCGGCGCATCCGCGAGGCCGGCGTCTACTCCGAGATCGTCCCGTCCTCCGTGCCCGCGGAGGAGGTCCTGGCGCGGAAGCCGGCGGCCATCGTGCTCTCCGGCGGTCCCTCCAGCGTCTACGCCGACGGCGCGCCGCAGGTCGACCCGGCGCTGTTCGAGGGCGGCGTGCCCGCCTTCGGCATCTGCTACGGCTTCCAGGCGATGGCCCAGACGCTCGGGGGCACGGTCGCGCACACCGGCGACCGCGAGTACGGCGGCACCCCGCTGACGGTCACCACGCAGGGCCGGCTGTTCGGCGACCTGCCGGTGGAGCAGTCGGTGTGGATGAGCCACGGCGACGCCGTCAGCGTCCCGCCGCCCGGGTTCACCGTCACCGCCACCTCCACCGGCGCGCCGGTCGCGGCGTTCGAGGACGTCGACCGGCGGCTGGCCGGGGTGCAGTTCCACCCCGAGGTGCGGCACACCGCGCACGGCCAGACGGTGCTCGAGCACTTCCTGTTCGACATCGCCGGCCTCGAGCCCACCTGGACGATGCGCAACGTCGTCGACGAGCAGGTCGAGCGGATCCGGGAGCGGATCGGCGACCGGCGGGCGCTGTGCGCGCTGTCGGGCGGCGTCGACTCCGCGGTGGCCGCCGCGCTCGTGCAGCGGGCCATCGGGGACCGGCTCACCTGCGTGTACGTCGACCACGGGCTCATGCGGCAGGGCGAGACCGAGCAGATCGAGCGCGACTTCGCCGAGGTCACCGGGGCCGACCTGCGGGTGGTCGACGCGAGCGGGCAGTTCCTGTCCGCCCTGGCCGGGGTCAGCGACCCGGAGGAGAAGCGGAAGACCATCGGCCGCGAGTTCATCCGGGTGTTCGAGCAGGCGGCCACCGACGTCGTCGCCGACGCCCAGGCGCACGGCGAGACCGTCGACTTCCTGGTGCAGGGGACGCTGTACCCCGACGTCGTCGAGTCCGGCGGCGGCACCGGCACGGCCAACATCAAGAGCCACCACAACGTCGGAGGGCTGCCCGAGGACCTGCAGTTCACCCTCGTCGAGCCGCTGCGCACGCTGTTCAAGGACGAGGTGCGCGAGGTGGGCCGGCAGCTCGGCCTGCCCGACCGGCTCGTGCAGCGCCAGCCGTTCCCCGGGCCGGGGCTGGGCATCCGCATCGTCGGGGAGGTCACCCGCGAGCGGCTCGACGTGCTCCGGCGGGCCGACGCGATCGCCCGCGAGGAGCTCAGCGCGGCGAAGCTCGACTCCGAGATCTGGCAGTGCCCGGTGGTCCTGCTGGCCGACGTCCGCTCGGTCGGCGTCCAGGGCGACGGGCGCACCTACGGCCACCCCGTGGTGCTGCGCCCGGTGTCCAGCGAGGACGCCATGACCGCCGACTGGACCCGGCTGCCCTACGACGTGCTCGCCCGGATCTCCACCCGCATCACCAACGAGGTGCCCGAGGTCAACCGCGTCGTCCTCGACGTCACGAGCAAGCCCCCGGGCACGATCGAGTGGGAGTGACGCTCCCGCGTCCCACTGAGCAGGGTCACCGTCCGTCACGCCGCGCTGGATGACGTGTCTCACCCATCCGGCCCCGTGACACCGTCACTCTGCCCATCGGCCGGGCGAGCCTAGCGTCCGGCCCCCTCGGCCACGGCAGGCCGGGCGGACACGGGGAGTGGTCATGGCCGGCTCGGCTGGGTACCTGCGACGCACCGTCCACGCCGCCGCAGTGGGGGCCGCCGCGCTCCTGCTCGTCGTGTCGGCCTGTCTCGCGGTCGTCGTGACGTCGACCGCGCCGGCCGCCGCGGCGCCACAGGCCGGCTTCACTGACACCACCGCCTTCAGCGGTCTGGTCAACCCGACGGCGGTGCGGTTCGCGCCGGACGGCCGGGTCTTCGTCGCCGAGAAGCGCGGCACGATCCAGATGTACGACGGGCTCGGCGACACGACGGCCACCCAGGTCGCCGACCTGCGCACCGAGGTGCACAACTTCTGGGACCGCGGGCTCCTCGGCCTGGCGGTCGACCCCGGCTTCCCGGCCCGGCCGTACCTCTACGCCCTGTACACCTTCGACGGGCCGGTCGGCGGCACTGCTCCTCGCTGGGGGACGGCCGGCGCCGACAGCGACCCCTGCCCCAACCCGCCCGGCGCCACCAGTGACGGCTGCGTGGTCAGCGGCAAGCTGGTCAAGCTGACGCTCACCGGCACGACGACGACCAAGCAGGACCTGGTGCACGACTGGTGCCAGCAGTACCCCAGCCACAGCACCGGCGATCTGGTCTTCGGCCGGGACGGCGCGCTGTACGCCTCCGCCGGCGACGGCGCCAGCTTCGACTTCGCCGACTACGGCCAGGACGGCAGCCCGGTCAACCCCTGCGGTGACCCGCCGGGCGGCGTCGGCGGCGCCATGACCCCGCCGACGGCGCAGGGCGGTGCGCTGCGCTCGCAGGACCTGCGCACGGCCGGGGACCCGGTCTCCCTCGACGGCACCGTCATCCGCGTCTCCCCGGACAGCGGTGCCGCGCTGCCGGACAACCCCAACGCCTCCTCGGCCGACGCGAACGCCCGGCGGATCGTGGCGTACGGCCTGCGCAACCCCTTCCGCATGACGCAGCGCCCCGGCACCGACGAGCTGTGGATCGGCGACGTCGGGTGGGGGACCTTCGAGGAGATCGACCGCCTCGCGGCACCGACCGGCGGCGTCAGCAACTTCGGCTGGCCCTGCTACGAGGGCAACGACCGGCAGGCCGCCTACGACGGGCTGGACCTGAAGGTGTGCGAGGACCTGTACGCACAGGGCGCCGCGGCCGTCACGGCGCCCTACTTCCCATACCGGCACGGCCAGCCGATCAGCGCCAACGACAACTGCAACGTGACCCGCGGCTCGTCGACCTCGGGCATCTCCTTCCAGTTCTACTCGGGCGGCCCGTACCCGGCCGAGTTCGACGGCGCGCTGTTCTTCTCCGACTACTCACGCAACTGCATCTGGGTGATGACCAAGGGCACCGACGGGCTGCCGGACCGGCTGAAGGTGCGCCCCTTCGTCACGGACGCCGCCGGCCCGGTGGACCTCGAGCTGTCGCCCCAGGGCGAGCTGGTCTACGCGGACCTCAACGGCGGGACCATCCGGCGGATCACCTACGGCAGCAGCGGGCCGACCACGTGCCCGCAGGGCCAGTACCTCGCGGAGTACTTCCCGAACAAGACGCTGACCGGCACGCCCGCGGTCACCGCCTGCGAGGCGCCGCCCCTGTCGCACGACTGGGGGGCGGGCGCCCCGGCGGGCGTCGGGCCGGACAACTTCTCCGCCCGTTGGACCGGCACCTTCGACTTCACCGCCGGGGACACCACCTTCACCGCCGTCAGCGACGACGGGATCCGGGTGTCGGTCGACGGGGCGGTGGTGATCGACGAGTGGCGGGACCAGGCGGCCACCACCTTCACCGCGAGCAGGCAGTTGACCGCCGGTTCCCACCAGGTGCAGGTGGAGTGGTTCGAGACCGGCGGTGCCGCCGTCGCGAAGCTGGACTGGGCCGCCGGTCCGGTGACCGGCGACCCCGTCCCGCAGATCACCACCCCCGCCGCGGGGACGACGTGGCAGGTCGGCGAGACGATCTCCTTCTCGGGCTCGGCGACCGACGCTGCCGGTCAGCCCCTCCCGGCCGGCGCGCTCGGCTGGGAGATGGTCCTCAAGCACTGTCCCGACGCCTGCCACGACCACCCACTGCAGACCTGGACGGGGGTCAGCGGCGCCTCCATCGCCGCGCCGGACCACGAGTACCCCGCCCACCTGCAACTGCGCCTGACCGCTCGCGACGCGGCGGGGCGCACCGCCACGGTGACGCGGGACCTGCAGCCGCGGACGGCGCAGGTCACGGTGGCCACCCAGCCCACCGGCCTGCAGGCCACGCTGGGCTCCCGGACGGCGGCCACCCCGTTCACCTCGACGCTCATCGTGGGGGCGACCACGAGCCTGTCGGCCCCGTCCCCGCAGACGTCGGGCGGGGTGACCCAGGAGTTCAGCGCCTGGTCCGACGGCGGTGCGCAGACCCACCAGGTCACCGTGGGGGCGGCCACCACCTACACGGCGACCTACCGGGCCGCGTGCCCGGCGGAGCAGTACCGGGCCGAGTACTTCTCCAACCGGAACCTGTCCGGCGCCCCCGTGTCGACCGGCTGCGAGGCGGCGCCCCTCAACCGCAGCTGGGGGACCGGCGGGCCACCCGGAGCGGGGCAGAACAACTTCTCCGCGCGCTGGACCGGCTCCTTCACCTTCACCGCCGGTGCGCACACCTTCACCGCCACCGGTGACGACGGGATCCGGGTGTACGTCGACGGCGTCCTGCGGGTCGACCGCTGGGCGAGCGGCGGGACGGGCTCGGCCACGGTCTCGCTGACCGCCGGCACGCACCAGGTCCGGGTCGAGTACTTCGAGAGGGCCGGGGCGGCGTCGGCCCGGGTGACCTGGACCTGACCCAGCCCCCGCCCGGCACGACGGAGGGGGGGGGCGGGGGGGGGGGGGGGGGGGGCGGGCCGGGCGCCCCCCCGGGGGGGGGGCCGGCGGGGGGGGGGCCGGCGCCCGGAGCCGATCGGCTCCGGGCCCTCCGTCACGACCACCCCCGTGTCGTCAGCCGCGCCTGCGGCGCGCCCTCCGCAGCTCGCTCACCATCAGCGCGACACCCACGCCGACCAGCAGCAGCCACAGCAGCCCGCCGTCGGCGAGGAAGTCCAGCGGCACGGTCACCCCGGCGAGGAAGACCAGCGCCAGGACGACGAACGCGACGCCCGGGACCAGCGCGACCAGGTCCACCCGCCGCTTCGGGGCGGGGGCCTCGACGGGGAGGGCGCTGGTGTGCTGCCAGTCGGCGGCCAGCGCGCGCTCCTGCCAGCCGGTGGGGGTGGTGGGGAACTCGCTGTAGTCAGGCACGGGACACCTCCAGGTCGCCGACCCCGTGGTCGATGGTCAGGACGAACTCGGGCCGGCTGTCGCCGCCCGGTGCGCGGAAGTAGCCGTCCTCGCCGTCCTGGTCGAACAGCTCGGCGTTGCCGATGCCGTTCTCGACGTCGACGCGCACGTCGGCGTCGTCGGGGACGGTGACGTCGAGGTCGCCGACGCCGTGCTCGATGCGCACCTCGACCGGCTCGTCGATGTCGTCGACGTCGATCCGGGAGAGGTCGACGTCCATGTCGCCGGCGCCCAGCCGGTAGACGGGACGCACGTCCTCGACGGTCGTCGGTTGGTAGTCGCGGTCACCCACGCCGCCGCCGGGCCCGAAGCGGTCGTCGGCGTCCCAGGTGGGGACGGACGAGGTGAACAGCAGCGCCAGGGTGAGCACCGAGCCCAGCGCGATCAGCCCGCCGCGCGGCGTGCGGCCGCGGGTCAGCGCCGAGACGACCAGCCCCAGGCCGACGACGAGCAGCGCGCCGGCGAGGAACCCGCGGGGGCCGAGGTCGAGGTCGGTGTAGCGGGTCACCAGGACCATCAGGCCGACGACGATGAGCAGCCCCGCGATCGTCATCCCGGCGACCGGGGAGCGGGGCGCCGGCGGCTCGGCGGGCGCGCCGTCGACGGCCCGGCGCGGGCCGCGCGGCATGAGCAGCCAGAGCAGCCCGTAGACGAGGACGCCGGTGCCGCCGGCGAGGGTCAGGGCGACGAAGCCGACCCGCCACAGCAGCGCGTCGACGCCGCTGTACTCAGCGAGGCCGCCCGCAACGCCGCCGAGCACCTTGTCGGTGCGGCTGCGCCGGAGCGTGGGGCGTGGTGCGGGCGGGGGGTCGAAGGGTGGGGCGGGAGGAGGGGAGGCGGCGGTCATGGCACAGAGCGTGCCGAGCGGGCGCCCGCCGCGACATCGGGGAAGGCCCCCATCCGACCCTGGTCCTGCCCGTCCGGGGGTCTCCCGGTACCGGGGGAGGGGCGCGCGGTGCGACGATCGGTGCCGTGACGAGGACGGCGCCCAGCACGGGCGGGCTGCCGGCCGGCGCCCCGCCGGCCGGCCCCGTCGACGTGCCCACCGAGACCCCCCAGCCCCCGGAGACGCCGCCGGCTCCCGCGGGCGCCACCGCCGTGGCGACCCGCCCGGCCGAGACCCGGCCGCCGCTGGTGCGCCCGCGGCAGGGCCGGATGCTCGCCGGCGTCGCGGCGGGGACGGCGGCGCACCTGCGCACCGACCCGCTGGTCGTCCGCGCCGCGTTCGTCGCGCTGGCGGTGACCGGCATCGGCGTCATCGCCTACGCGCTGCTGTGGTTCTTCGTGCCGCTGGGCGAGGTCGCCCCCGACACGGCGGCCCGGCCCAGCCGGCGGCAGACCGTGGGCCTGGCCTTCTTCGGCCTCGGCGCGCTGGTGCTGGTCACCAACCTCGCGACCTGGGGGAACAACGACCTCATCGCCCCGCTGCTGCTGGTCGGCGGCGGGCTCGCCGTCATCTGGCGGCAGCTGGACACCGACCTCACGCTGACCCGGCCCGGCGTCCGCTGGGTGCTCGCCGGCGGCGCGGCGCTCGCCGCGATCGGCCTGGTCCTGCTGCTCGCGACGACGGGACAGCTGGCCGCGGCGCGCAACGGCTTCGTCGCCACCCTGGTCATCATGGTCGGCGTCGTGCTGGCCACCGCGCCGTTCTGGCGGCGGCTGCTGGACTCTCGCGAGACCGAGCGCACCGCCCGCATCCGCTCGGAGGAGCGGGCCGCGGTCGCCGCGCACCTGCACGACTCGGTGCTGCAGACCCTCGCGCTGATCCAGCGGAACTCCGGTGACCAGCAGGCGGTCGCCCGGCTGGCCCGCAGCCAGGAGCGCGAGCTGCGCAGCTGGCTGTACGAGCCGGCGTCGTCCGTCGGCGGCGGCACCTGGGCCGCGCTGGTCACGGAGATGGTCGCCGAGGTGGAGGGCGACCACGCGCTCACCGTGGACCCGGTGGTCGTCGGCGACGCCCCGGTCGACGACGCGCTCGCGGCGCTGGGCGCGGCCACCCGCGAGGCGCTGCTCAACGCCGCCAAGCACGCCGGCGTGACCTCCGCGGACCTCTACACCGAGGTGGGCGCCCAGTCGGTGTCGGTGTTCGTCCGCGACCGCGGCGCCGGGTTCGACCCGTCCGCCGTCCCGTCCGACCGTCGCGGGCTGCGCGACTCGGTGTCCGGCCGGCTCACCCGCCTGGGCGGGACGGCGACGGTGCGCTCGGCGCCGGGCGAGGGCACCGAGGTCGAGCTCGTGCTGCCCCGCGAGGCGGCCGCGTGAGCGTCCCCCGCGTCTTCGTCGTCGACGACCACGCCATGGTCCGCGCCGGCGTGCGCGCCGAGCTCGGCGGCGCCGTCACCGTGGTCGGCGAGGCGGCCGACGTCGACTCCGCCGTCGCCGGCATCCGGGCCACCGTCCCCGACGTCGTGCTGCTCGACGTCCACATGCCCGGCGGCGGGGGCCGCACCGTGCTCGAGACGCTGCGCGCCGAGCTGCCCGACGTGCGCTGGCTGGCGCTGTCGGTCTCCGACGCCGCCGAGGACGTCATCGCGGTCATCCGCGCCGGCGCCCGCGGCTACGTCACCAAGACCATCTCCGGGCCGGACCTGGTGTCGGCGGTGCAGCGGGTGGCCGAGGGCGACGTCGTGTTCAGCCCCCGTCTGGCCGGGTTCGTCCTCGACGCCTTCGCCGCAAGCGCCCCGTCGGCGGCACCCGCCGAGGACCCGGCGACCGACCCCGGGCTGGACCTGCTCAGCGCCCGCGAGCGCGAGGTCATGCAGCTGCTGGCGCGCGGCTACACCTACCGGGAGATCGGCTCGCGGCTGTTCATCTCGGTGAAGACGGTGGAGTCCCACGCGTCCAACGTGCTGCGCAAGCTGCAGCTGTCCAACCGCAACGAGCTGACCCGCTGGGCGGCCACCAACCGCCTGCTCTGAGGCAGCTGTCCGTCCCCTCGAGATCACGGGGGGTGATACCCCCAGGTCGGGCGTGTCCTGAGTTCCACCGACCGCGTCGTCCCGGAACCGGGCCTCTCAGCAGGCTCTCAGCCGTTTCCCAGGCTCGTCGGCGCCGCTGCCGGCACGGACGCGCGCCCGCGGTGGTCGCCGGCGACCCCTGTACCTCCCGACTCCCCGAGGCCATCCTCACCGGATCAGGAACCGGGACGTGTCCGTCGGTCGCTGACGCCCGGCGGGCCCGACGAGGGGAGACGGGATGGCAGGTCGACGGACGAGGGTCGTCGCGGCGGGCGCCGGCGGGTTGCTGGTGGCGCTCGCGCTGCCCGCGACCACCGCGGTCGCGGCACCGGGCGGTGGCGGTGGTGCTGCGTGCGACAACCGCAGCAACAACACCTACGACAAGCTCCTCGAGTGCGTGACGCTCGACGGCGTCATGGACCACCTGCAGGAGCTCCAGGACATCGCCGACAAGAGCGACGACCCCGTGTACCCCGGTACCCGGGCAGCCGGCACCACGGGCTACGCGGGCAGCGTCGAGTACGTGGCCGGTCTCCTGCGGGACGCCGGGTACGAGGTCACGCTCGACCCGGTCGAGATCACGTTCAACTTCCCCGCCGAGTTGGAACAGCTCACCCCTGTCGAGGCCGAGTACGAGACCGGCGTCTTCACGGGCAGCGGCTCCGGGGAGGTGACCGGCCAGGTCATCCCGGTCGACATCAACCTCACGGGGGACCGGGCCAGCACCAGTGGTTGCGAGGCCGCGGACTTCGCCGGGCTCGACTTCTCTGGGCCCGCCGACATCGCGCTCGTCCAGCGCGGCACGTGCTTCTTCGGGACCAAGGCCTACTACGCGGAGCAGGCCGGGGCCGAGGCGGTCATCATCTTCAACCAGGGCAACACGCCGGACCGCGAGGGACTCGTCGTCGCCGACGCCACGAGCGTGGACGAACCGATCCCCGGGGCGCCCGGGCCGGTGACGCACGGCATCCCCGTCGTCGGCGCCAGCTTCGCCGACGGCGTCGCGCTGGCCCAGCCGGGCTCGACCGCGCACGTCACCGTGCTGCCCGCCGAGACCCGCACCGACTACAACGTGATCGCCGAGCTGCCGGGCAAGAACCCCGACAACGTCGTCATGGCCGGCGCGCACCTCGACAGCGTCATCGAGGGCCCGGGCATCAACGACAACGGCTCCGGCTCGGCCGCGCTGCTGGAGACGGCGCTGCTCATGGCCGACCTCAACCCGGAGAACACGCTGCGCTTCGCGTGGTGGGCGGCCGAGGAGCAGGGCCTGGTCGGCTCGGCCGACTACGTCGAGGGGCTGTCCCAGGCGGAGCGGGACCGGATCGCGCTGTACATGAACTACGACATGGTCGGCTCGCCGAACTACATCTTCATGGTGTACGACGCCGACCAGTCGACGTTCGAGGCGCCGGTGACCGTTCCTCCCGGCTCGGAGGCCATCGAGGACGTGTACGAGTCGTACTACACCCTCATCGGGGAGCCGTACGACGACACCGAGTTCTCCGGCCGGAGCGACTACGAGGCGTTCATCCTCGCCGGCATCCCGTCGAGCGGTCTGTTCACGGGCGCGGAGGAGATCAAGACGGAGGAGCAGGAGGCGATCTGGGGCGGCACCGCGGGTGAGCAGTTCGACCCGTGCTACCACGAGGCCTGCGACACCATCGAGAACCTCGAGCTGCACGCACTGGACGTGAACAGCGATCTCATCGCCTTCGCGATGCTGACGTTCGCCTACTCCACGGAGTCCGTGAACGGCGTGCCGGGCAAGAAGGTCCCGGGTCGCCCCCTCGTGCTGCCGGCCCCGGCCGGACCCGAGGGCACGTTCGCCGAGGAGGGCGGCGGCGGACTGGGGCACCGCCACGACGCCTGACACCCGGATGACGGGGCCGACCCTCGCGGGTCGGCCCCGTCGTCACGTCCGCCGCGGTCAGGCGGTGTGGACGACGTGGAAGGCCTCGGCCAGCCGGCCGTCGGGCAGGCCGAAGCGGCGGGCGGTCTGCGCCATCCACCCCGTGACGAAGGACTCCAGGTCGTCGAGGTGGCTGACCTGCGTCACGTGGCTCTTCAGCGCGGCGAACTTGAGCTCGACGACGTCGGTCACGTCGACGGCGTGGTCGGCGCGCGGGCTGGCGCCCAGCCACACCTCCTCCACCGTCCACGCCTCCAGGCCCTCGTCGGCCAGCAGCTCCGGGAAGGCGAACGGGTTGCGGGCGTCGGGGTAGACGGCGCGCAGCGTCGACTCGCCGACGGTCATGTGGTCGGGGTGGCTGGCGCCGACCCGCTCGTACCAGCGCTCCGGGGAGCTGGTGAGCACCCGCTGCGGGCGCACCTGCCGGATCACCCGGCTGATGTCCCGGCGCAGGTCGAGGGTCAGCTCCAGCCGGCCGTCCGGGTAGCCGAGGAAGCGCACGTCGGTGACGCCGACGGCGGCGGCCGCGGCGCGCTGCTCCTCCCGCCGCAGCAGGCCCATCCGGTCGCGCGGGGTCTCGTCGAACCCGCCCGCGTCGCCGTCGGTGACGATGCAGTAGACGACCTCGGTGCCGGCCGCGGTCCAGGTCGCCACGGTGCCCGCGCTGCCGAAGTCGACGTCGTCGGGGTGGGCGAGCACGCACAGGACGCGCTCGACGTGCTCGGCGGGCTTCCGGGGCGGGACGGCGGTCACCGCGCGAGCCTATGCAGGGGGCGCGCCCACCCGCAGGCCCGC
Source organism: Geodermatophilus sp. SYSU D00879 (assembly GCF_054050375.1). Classification (NCBI taxonomy): domain Bacteria; kingdom Bacillati; phylum Actinomycetota; class Actinomycetes; order Geodermatophilales; family Geodermatophilaceae; genus Geodermatophilus; species Geodermatophilus sp. SYSU D00879. Next base: position 11,589 of record NZ_JBJGZF010000016.1, on the reverse strand, counting down.
CAGCTTGTCCGGGTTGAGCACCACGAGGACCTGCTGGACCAGCCCGTCGGTGACGACCAGCGACACGGCGACGAGGGGCTCCCCGTCGGTCCAAGCCGCCACCCCGGGCCGGCCGTTGACCTCGGTCAGCACCATCCGCAGCCCCGGCTGCGAGACCCCTCCGGGGATGACGGCGGCGAGGAAGCGGGCGACCTTGTCCGCGCCGGTGATCGGCCGCAGCGCCGCCTTGGCCCGGCCGCCGGCGTCGGTCAGCAGCACCGCGTCCGGGGCCAGCGCGGCCAGCAGCGCGTCGACGTCGCCGCCGGCGCACGCGGCGAGGAACCGCTCGGTGACCTCGCGGTGGGTCGCCCGGTCGGCGTCGAACCGCGGACGGCGGGCGGCCACGTGCTCCCGCGCGCGGTGCCCGATCTGCCGGACCGCGGCCTCCGAGCGGCCGAGGACGGCGGCCACCTCCGCGGCGGGCAGCCCGAACACCTCGCGCAGGACGAACACCGCCCGCTCGGCGGGGGACAGGCTCTCCAGGACGACGAGGAGCGCCAGCGACACCTCCTCCCCGAGCACCGCCTCGTCGGCCGGGTCCGCGGTCGCGTCGGTGAGCAGCGGCTCGGGCAGCCACGGGCCGACGTAGGTCTCCCGGCGCGCCCGGGCGGAGTCCAGCCGGTCCAGCGCCAGCCGGGTGGTGACCCGGACCAGGTAGGCGCGCGGGTCGGCGACGTCGTCGCGGTCGGCGGCCGACCAGCGCAGCCAGGCGTCCTGGACGACGTCCTCGGCGTCGGCGACGCTGCCCAGCATCTGGTAGGCGACGGTGAACAGCAGCCGCCGGTGCGCGTCGAACGCCGGCAGCGGGCCGGTCACGCGGGGGCCGGGAGCTCGCAGCGGTCCCGGAAGCCCTGGCTGGTCAGGCCGAGGGCGCTGTTGACGCGCGACCGGCTGTTCTCCACGGCGACCATCATGGTCAGCTCGACCAGGGCGGCGTCGTCGAGATCGCGCCGCAGCGCGGCCACCATCTCGTCGGTGACGCCCGGGGGCATGGTGCTCATCGCCTCGGCGTACTCCACGACCCGCTTCTCGAGGTCGGTGAGCACGTCGCTGTCCCGCCAGGCAGGGACGGCGCGCAGCTTCGCCGGGTCCACCCCCTCGTGCGCGGTCCCGATCCACCAGCCGAAGTCGACGCACCACGAGCAGCCGACGGTCACCGCCGCCGACATGACGGCGAGCGACTTGAGCGTCGGGTCGAGCCGGTCCCACCTCGCGAGGGACTGCTCGTGGCGGAGCTCGGTGAACAGCAGCCGCGGGTGGTGGGCCATCGCGGCGGCGGGGTCGAGCGTCGCGCCGTAGGTGCGGCGCGAGTACCGGTCGACGACGCGGGTGAACAGCGTGCGCGGCGGGTCGAGCGGGATGCGGGCGGTGCGGGTCTCGGTCACGGCGGCGTCCTCTCCGGTGGGGTGTCCATGGAGACGACGCAGCCGCCCGGGACGTGACACGGCGGCCCCTCGCACGGGGCTCGAGGGGCCCCCGGCTACAGGTGGCCGCGGCCCTGGCGCAGCAGCAGCATCCCGAGCGCGGCGCCGTCGGGACCGAGCGCGGTGCGGAAGCGGTCGATCACCTGCTGCTCCCGGGACAGCGAGAGCCGGGTGCCGCCGGTGGAGCGGCGCAGCTCGCCGATCTGCTGCGAGACGGCGAGCCGGCGCTGCACCAGCGCGATCAGCTCGGCGTCGCAGGCGTCGATCTCGCCGCGCAGCTCGGTGATGCGGGTGTCGGCGTCGGTGGGCGGCAGGGTGGCGGTCATCGGGTTCCTCCGGGGCGGGGAGGGGCCGTCGGACCCCGGGGAACGAGAAACGCCCCGGGCTCCTCGGGCCCGGGGCGTTCGTTGCGGCGGCTGCTCAGCCGGCGGCGACGGACACCGGAACCCGGTGCCCGTAGTAAAAGCTGACGGTGGCGAGCAGCACGTCGCCGAGTGTGCCACAGCACGCCCGGCGGCCACGAGGGGCGGTCCGGCGCGGGCGGGTCCGTCGCCGGTCCGAACTACAGTGGTGTGGCTATGAGCAGCGTGCAGCAGGCCCTCCCCGGAACCGCCGCGCTCCAGCGTTCCGCTCCCGGCTCGGCCGGCCGGGAACTGGACCGCATGCTGGCCGGACTCAACGGTCCCCAGCGTCAGGCCGTCGTCCACGAGGGCGGCCCGCTGCTCATCGTGGCCGGTGCCGGGTCGGGCAAGACCCGGGTGCTCACCCACCGCGTCGCCTACCTGCTCGGCGCCCGCGGGGTGCAGCCGGGCGAGGTCCTCGCGATCACCTTCACCAACAAGGCCGCCGGCGAGATGAAGGAGCGCGTCGCGCAGCTGGTCGGGCCCCGCGCCCGGGCGATGTGGGTGTCCACGTTCCACTCGATGTGCGTGCGGATCCTGCGCGCCGAGTCGGCGAAGCTCGGCCTGAAGTCGTCGTTCACGATCTACGACCAGGGCGACTCGGTGCGCCTGATGACGATGGTCGCCCGCGACCTCGACCTCGACGCCAAGCGCTACCCCGGCCGCAGCCTCGCCGCCCAGGTCTCGAACCTGAAGAACGAACTGGTCGACGAGGAGGCGTTCAGCCCCCAGACGGCACCGGAGAAGGTGCTCAAGGAGGCCTACACGCTCTACCAGCGGCGGCTCCGCGAGGCGCACGCCATGGACTTCGACGACCTGATCATGACGACGGTCAACCTGCTGCAGGCCTTCCCCGACGTCGCCGAGCACTACCGGCGCCGGTTCCGGCACGTGCTGGTCGACGAGTACCAGGACACCAACCACGCGCAGTACGTGCTGGTCCGCGAGCTGGTCGGCACCGGCGAGGGGCCGGTGCCGCCGGCCGAGCTGTGCGTCGTCGGCGACGCCGACCAGTCGATCTACGCCTTCCGCGGCGCCACGATCCGCAACATCGACGAGTTCGAGCGCGACTACCCGGACGCGACGACGATCCTGCTCGAGCAGAACTACCGCTCCACGCAGCGGATCCTCAAGGCGGCCAACACCGTCATCGCGAAGAACACCGGCCGCCGTCCCAAGAACCTGTGGACCGACGCCGGCGACGGCGAGCTGATCGAGGGCTACGTCGCCGAGAACGAGCACGACGAGGCCGCCTGGGTCGCCGAGCAGATCGACGCGCTGGTCGACGCCGGCACGGTCCGGCCCGCGGACATCGCCGTCTTCTACCGGACCAACAACGCCTCCCGTGTGTTCGAGGAGGTGTTCATCCGCGTCGGCATGCCCTACAAGGTCGTCGGCGGGGTGCGCTTCTACGAGCGCAAGGAGGTCCGCGACGCGCTGGCCTACCTGCGGGTGGTCGCCAACCCGGCCGACGTCGTCAGCCTCCGCCGGGTGATCAACACGCCCAAGCGCGGCATCGGCGACAAGGCCGAGTCCTGCATCGAGCAGTTCGCCGACCGCGAGCGGATCGCGTTCCCGTCGGCGCTGCGCCGCTGCCCGGAGATCACCACGCTGGCGCCGCGGTCGCTCAAGGCGATCCAGGAGTTCGTCGCGCTGCTCGAGGAGTTCGAGCAGCTGGTCGAGACCGGCTCGGGCCCGGCCGCGCTGCTGGAGAGCATCCTCGACCGCACCGGCTACCTGGCCGAGCTCGAGGCCAGCACCGACCCGCAGGACGAGGGCCGCGTCGACAACCTCAACGAGCTCATCTCGGTGGCCGCCGAGTTCGAGGCGGCCAACCCCGGCGGCACCGTCACCGACTTCCTCGAGCAGGTCTCGCTGGTGGCCGACGCCGACCAGATCCCGGTCTCCGGCGACGAGGCCGGCGTCGTCACGCTGATGACGCTGCACACCGCCAAGGGCCTGGAGTTCCCGGTCGTGTTCCTCACCGGCCTCGAGGACGGCGTGTTCCCGCACCTGCGGGCGCTCGGCGACCCGCGGGAGCTGGAGGAGGAGCGGCGGCTGGCCTACGTCGGCATCACCCGCGCCCGGCAGCGGCTGTTCCTCTCCCGCGCCACGGTGCGCACCAGCTGGGGGCAGCCGGCCTACAACCCGCCGTCGCGGTTCCTCGACGAGCTGCCCTCGGACACCGTGCACTGGGCGCGCACCGACCCGACGCCGGCGCCGAGCACCGGCTCGTCGGCGCAGCAGCGGGTGGCGGCGACCGGGCTGTCGACGGGCGGGCTGCGCGGCGGCCGCGGCAACCGGCCGGTGATCTCGGTCGAGGTCGGCGACCGGGTCAGCCACGACGCGTTCGGCCTGGGCACGGTGGTCGAGGTCAACGGCGCCGGCGACAAGGCACAGGCCACGGTCGACTTCGGCTCCGGCGGCACCAAGCGCCTCGTCCTGCGCTACGCCCCGCTGGTCAAGCTGTAAGCAGGAGGTCCGCTCCTGGGGACGGCTGCGACCTCCCCGGGTCCTGCAGCACCCCGGGAGCACGAGGAACGCTCCAGGGGCGGTGCGCCGGGGTCAGAGGGTGACGCCGTGGTCGGCGAGCCACTCCTCGGGGTCGATCGGCCGGCCGGTCATGCCGCCGCGGTGGATCTCGTAGTGCAGGTGCGGGCCGGTGGACTGGCCCTCGTTGCCGATCTTCGCGATCTCGTCACCGGCGTGCACGATGTCGCCGGCCGAGACGTCGTAGTAGCGCATGTGCCCGTAGATGTGCACGTTGCCGTCGGCGTCCTGGATGTAGACGGCGTTGCCGTACCCGGAGGCACGGCCGGCGCGGAGCACGACCCCGTCGGTGACCGAGTGGATCGGCGTGCCGAGGGAGTTGGCCAGGTCGATGCCCCAGTGCATGGAGCCCCAGCGCTGGCAGAAGCAGGTGGTCATCCGGCCGGTCGTCGGCGCGACGGTCCGCGGCTCGCGGGCGGCGCGGGAGGCGGCCAGCTCGGACAGCCGGACGGCGGCCTCGGCCTGGGTGATCCCCTGCCGGACGCCGGCGTCCTCCATGTCCCCGGTCAGGCCGATGTCGGCGGCGCCGAGGCCGTAGTCGGCGGCGCTCACCGAGGCGGCCGGGGCCGGGGTGGCGCCGGTGAGGGCGGGGACGGCGGCGACGAGCGCACCGGCGACGAGCGCGCCCAGCCACAGCGGGCCGCGGCGGCCGGGTGGGCGGCGGACCGTGCGCCGCGCGGCGGGCCCGGTGTCCGCGGGCTCGGTGCCGGCCGCCCCGGAGGCGGCCTCGGTGGCGTCCTCGACCTCGACGTCCTCGACCGCGACGTCCTCGGCCGGGGCGGCGACGGGGGCGATCACCCGGGCGGGGAGGACGGTGCTCGGCACCGCGGGCCGCGGGACCGGCGGCACGGCCGGGGTCCCCAGCGGGCCGGACGAGATGCGGCCGGTCGCGTCGGGCCCGGTCGCCCGGCGGCCGGTCGCCGCGGGCTCGAGGAGCGAGGTCACGGGACACCCTTCGTCCACGCTCCCGGGACTCCTGCGTGGGGCAGTCCGTCGGGGGAGCGACGGCGGTGGAGGCGCCTGCGAGGCGCCCGCCGGTGGGTACCGGCGCCGTGATCGGACCGTAACGTTCCGTCAGGGCCGACCGTGGGACGCGACGCTGCGTGTCGCCATGTCCACCCGGGGTGGGGTGCCGCTCAGGCGGCGGCGGCGAGCGGCGCTGGGGCGGCCGGGCGCAGCCCGGCCAGCGTCGCGGCCACCTCGTCGACGACGCCGCGGTGGAACGGCAGCGACATGTGCCCCACGCCGCGGACGAGGACGTTGCGCGCCCGCAGGTCTGGGTGGTCGCACCGGCCGGCGACGGTGGGGACGACGATCTGGTCGAGGTTGCTGTAGACGGCGGTCATCGGGGTCGACCAGTCCGGCGCCGGCTCGGCGAGCTCCTGGAGCACCGGCGACCCGGGCCGCAGCTGGCGCACCATCGGTGTCGGCAGCAGGTGGGCCAGCACCGAGCCGCCGTGCGGCGTGCCGAGGGTCACCAGCGACTCGACCCGCCGGCCCCCGCCCTGGCGCTGCACGTAGTGCCGGGCGATGAGGCCGCCGAGGCTGTGTCCCACCAGGTGCACCCGGTCGTGGCCGGTGCGGGCGCAGATCCGCTCGACGTGCTCCCCCAGGTCGCGCGCGCCCTCGGCGACGTCGCCCAGCAGCGGGCTGTAGTTCCAGGTGCAGACCTGCGTGAACCCGCGCCGCCGCAGTCGGCGGCGCATGACGGTGAAGATCGACCGGTTGTCGATGAGCCCGTGCACCAGCAGCACCGGGACGCGGGCGGCGAGCGGGTCGGCGGCGAACAGCGCGCGGACGGCGGCCGGCTGGACGCCCGGGCGGCGGCGCGGGTCCAGCAGCAGGGCCTCGGTCCGCGCGCCGAGCGGGTAGAGCAGGGCGTGCGCCCCGACCCAGGCCAGTTCGGTGAGCCCGCCGGCGACGGTGGTGGGCGAGACCAGCGCCCGCAGAGCGTCCCGTGGCGTACCCGGGGAGGGCTCTCCGGTGTGCCACTCTGGACGGCACCCGGGGTCGCCGGTCGCGCGCATGGACGTCCTTCCCGTTCGACTGCCGCCGGCGGCGTCCAGGGACCCGGGCCCGTCAGCGGCGGAGCACCGCAGTGGTGCTCGGTTCACGCGACGGTAATGCCCTGGTGTGGTGACCGTCACACAGGCGATGCGGAGATCTCGACGAGATCGAGACCGGAACGCGACACATCTCGACGAAGGGGGACCCGTGGCCGGCCGTGAGAGTGCTGCCCGCGACGACCGGACCCGGGACGGCGCCCGGCGGCCCGGGGCCGCGGGTGCCGCCCGCCGCACCGGGTCCGCGGGCGCCGGGGCGCGGCGCACCGGCGCCCGCCCGGCCGCGGACCGGCGCCCGGCCCGCACCCCGGCCGCCCCTCCCGTCCCGGACGACGGGCTGGTCGTCGGCCACCGGCCCGGCACTGCCCGCGCCGCGGGTGTCCTGCTGGTGCTCGCCGGCCTGGCCGGGGTCGCCGCGCTGTTCCCCACCTACCTCGTCGTCGGCGGCCGGGAGCTGTCGCTGGCCGGCGGGCTCGGCGGCGCGCTGGTCGGCCTCGTCGTCCCGCTGACCGCCGTCGCGGTGGGCGCGGGGCTCGCCGCCGGCCGGGTGCCGCGCTTCGGGCTGGCCTACGCCGGCGTCGGCGGCGTGCTGGCGCTGGGCTCCCTGCTCATCGAGGTCTACCGCGGCAGCGCCTCCACCGTCCGTCCCGGCGTCGAGGTGCTGGCCGGGGAGCGGGTGCTCACCAGCTCCGTGCAGACCGGGGCCGGCTGGTGGCTGGAGGTCGCCGGGCTCGCGCTGACCGTCCTGGCCGGCGGGTGCGCCGCGACCGCGTGGAGCCGCACGGTCATGGAGGACCGCGGCGCGCTGGACCCCGCCCGCGGCGCGCTGGCCGGCGCGGCGGTGCTGCTCGGCGTCCTCACCGTGCTGTGCCTGGCGCTGCCGGCCGCCGACGTCCCCGACCGACTGGTCGACGACCCGTCCACCGGCCTGGAGGTCGTCGTCGAGCAGCAGGGCCCGCAGGCGCTGCTCGAGCGGCCCGGGCTGGCGCTGCTCGGCGGGCTGCTGCTGGCCGGCGCCGTCCTGCTCGCCTCGGTGCTGGCGCCCTCGCTGCGGCCGCGGCTGGCCGCCGTCGGCGGCTTCCTCGCCGTCGCGGTGACCGTGCTCGCCGCCGGGCTCGGCGGGCTGCGCGACGCCCTCGCCTCCGACGAGCTGGAGTGGACCGTCCCCGGCGCCGGGCTGCTCGCCGCCGGCCTGGGCTACGCGCTGCTCACCGTGCTCGCCTGGCGGCTGCGCCGCACCACCGCCCGGTGACGGCGGGCGAGCGGCTGCGCGTCGTCGTCGCCGGGCCCCAGGGGCAGGACGACCCGCGCGCGGTCGCCCTCGCCCGCGCGCTGCGCGACACCGGCGCCGAGGTCGTGCTGACCGGCGAGGTGACCTCGGCCGGGCGGCTCGCCGCCACCGTCGTGCAGGAGGACGCCGACGCCGTCGGCGTGGCCGGGGCGCCGCCGGGGCTGCTCGGCGAGCTGCTCGACCGGCTGTCCGCCGCCGGCGTCGACGACGTCACCGCCTTCGTCCTCGGGGACGGCGACGGGGACGGCGGAGGCGACCTGCCCGCCGGCGTGCGCCGCTTCCCCGACGGCACCCCGCCGGACGACGTCGTGGCCGCGTTGCGGCGGCTCTCCGGGGGTCTGTGACCCCGCGCACGGGGCCCGGTGCCGGTGCGGCGGCCGGGACGGGCGAGGTTTACGGTGCCTGTTCGTGGATCTCTTCGAGTACCAGGCGCGTGACCTGCTGGCCTCGCACGGCGTGCCCGTGCTGCCCGGCGGCGTGGCCGAGACACCCGACCAGGCCGAGGCGATCGCCCGCGAGATCGGGCAGACCGTCGTCGTCAAGGCGCAGGTCAAGACCGGCGGCCGCGGCAAGGCCGGCGGCGTCAAGCTGGCGAACGACGCCGACGAGGCCAGGGCGCGGGCCCAGGACATCCTCGGGCTGGACATCAAGGGCCACATCACCCACCGCGTGATGGTCGCCCAGGCCAGCGACATCGCCGAGGAGTACTACTTCTCCTACCTGCTCGACCGCGCCAACCGCACCTTCCTGGCCATGGCCAGCGTCGAGGGCGGCATGGAGATCGAGCAGCTCGCCGTCGAGCGGCCCGAGGCCCTCGCCCGCGTCCCCGTCGACGCCACGACCGGCGTCGACGCGCAGAAGGCCGCCGAGATCGTCGACGCCGCCGGGTTCGCCCCCGAGGTGCGCGACCAGGTGATCGCCATCGCCGTCCAGCTGTGGGAGACCTTCGCCCAGGAGGACGCCACCCTGGTCGAGGTCAACCCCCTGGCCAAGGCGCCCGACGGCACCGTCCTCGCGCTCGACGCGAAGGTCACCCTCGACGAGAACGCCTCCTTCCGGCACCCCCAGCACGCCGAGCTCGAGGACACCGCCTCGGCCGACCCGCTGGAGGCCGCGGCCAAGGAGAAGGACCTCAACTACGTCAAGCTCGACGGCGAGGTCGGGATCATCGGCAACGGCGCCGGGCTCGTCATGAGCACCCTCGACGTCGTCGCCTACGCGGGCGAGGAGGTCGGCGGGGTCAAGCCGGCCAACTTCCTCGACATCGGCGGCGGCGCCTCGGCCGAGGTGATGGCCAACGGGCTGCACATCATCCTGTCCGACCCGGCCGTGAAGAGCGTCTTCGTCAACGTCTTCGGCGGCATCACCGCCTGCGACGCGGTCGCCAACGGCATCGTGCACGCGCTGGGCATCCTCGGCGACGAGGCCACCAAGCCGCTCGTCGTCCGGCTCGACGGCAACAACGTCGAGGAGGGCCGGCGCATCCTCGCCGAGGCGAACCACCCGCTGGTGACCCTGGTGGACACGATGGACGGCGCCGCGCGCCGGGCCGCCGAGCTCGCCGCCGCCTGACCGCCCACTCCCGACAGGACCTGAAGAGATGTCGATCTTCCTCAACGAGAACAGCAAGGTCATCGTCCAGGGCATGACCGGCTCGGAGGGGCGCAAGCACACCCAGCGCATGCTCGCCTCCGGCACCGCGATCGTCGGCGGCGTGAACCCGAAGAAGGCCGGCGAGCGCGTCGACTTCGAGGGCGCCAGCGTGCCGGTGTTCGGCAGCGTGTCCGAGGCCATGAAGGAGACCGGCGCCGACGTCAGCGTCATCTTCGTGCCGCCGGCCGGCGCCAAGGGCGCGGTCATCGAGGCCGTCGACGCCCAGATCGGGCTCGCCGTCGTCATCACCGAGGGCATCCCGGTGCACGACTCGACCTACTTCTGGGCCCACGCCCAGGGCGGCGCCACCCGGATCATCGGCCCGAACTGCCCCGGCCTGATCAGCCCCGGGCGCTCCAACGCCGGCATCATCCCGGCCAACATCACCAAGCAGGGCAAGATCGGCCTGGTCAGCAAGTCCGGCACGCTGACCTACCAGATGATGTACGAGCTCCGGGACATCGGCTTCTCCACCTGCGTCGGCATCGGCGGTGACCCGGTCATCGGCACCACGCACATCGACTGCCTGCAGGCCTTCCAGGACGACCCGGAGACCGAGGCCATCGTCATGATCGGTGAGATCGGGGGCGACGCCGAGGAGCGCGCGGCCGACTTCATCGCGGCCAACGTGACCAAGCCGGTCGTCGGCTACGTCGCCGGGTTCACCGCGCCCGAGGGCAAGACGATGGGCCACGCCGGCGCCATCGTGTCCGGCTCGGCCGGCACCGCGCAGGCCAAGAAGGAGGCCCTCGAGGCCGCCGGGGTCAAGGTCGGCAAGACGCCGTCGGAGACCGCCCGCCTCATGCGGGAGATCGTCGGCGCCTGAGCGCCACCCGCGTGAACTGCCCCGGCTCCCCCAGGAGCCGGGGCAGTTCCGCTTCCCGGGGACGGGCTGCGAGGCGGTCACGATCTCGCCCTTGGTGGTGAGGGGCGAGCGTGGCGAGGTTGCAGCCCGTCGACGGGGGGGGAGAGCATCCGCGACGCCGTACCGATGTGACGAGGGAGAGTCGAACGATGACGTCCAGTCAGCCGCCTCAGCAGCCCGGGATGCCCGGGCAGCCGGGACCGGGCGGCCAGCCGGGGTACGGCCAGCCGGGGTACGAGCAGCCGGGGTACGGGCAGCCGCCCCCCTACGGCGCTCCCCAGGGGCAGCCTTCCTACGGCCAGCAGGCCCCGTACGGGCAGCAGCCGCCCTACGGCCAGCAGCCGCCCCACGGCGCGCCGCAGCCCTACGGGCAGCCGTACGGCCAGCAGCCGCCACCCGGCGCCCCCTCGCCGTACGGCCAGGCCCCGCGCCCGGCCGGTCCGAGCTTCGACCTCAAGCGCCTGAGGACGGCCGACTACGTCGTCGCCGCCGGCGCGCTGGTCTACCTGGTCCTCGCGCTGCTGCCGTGGGCGACCTTCTCCAGCAGCGACGACTTCGGCTTCGACGTCCCCGGCTTCGACGTCCCGGAGATCAGCTACAGCTTCTCCGGCTTCGAGGTCAGTGGCCTGGTGACCTTCAGCTTCGTGCTGCTGCTCCTGGCCGCCGTGTGGGCGCTGCTGCCGGCGGTCGTGCCGCTGGACCTGGGCTTCCCGCGCAGCTGGATCACCGTGGGCCTGGCCGGGCTGGCCGCGCTGCTCACCCTGATCGCCTGGATCCAGACCTTCGACGCCGGCTTCTCGGTCTTCGCGCTGCTCGGCTTCCTGGTCACCGTCGCGGTGGCGGTGTTCGCGTTCCTGCGGCTGCTGCCGGAGATGCGCACCAAGCCGGCGCTGCCCGGCGCCTTCGCCGGCGCCGCGCAGTGGGCCAACCAGCAGGCGCCGGACTTCGGCGTCGGCCAGGGCGGCACCCCGGGCCCGCCCGCCGCCCCCGGTCAGTACGGCGCCCCGGGCCCGTACGGCCAGCCCGCCCCCTACGACGGCCGGCCGGCGCAGCCGTGGGGCCAGCCGGGGCAGCCCGGGCAGCCGGGTCACGGCCGGCCGTACACCCCGTCGCCGGCCACCGACCCCGGTCAGCAGTCCTCCGGGCAGCACGGCGGCTCCTCCGCCTCGGGCCACGGCCCGTCCTGACCCGACCGCGCCCCGTCAGGGGCGCACCGTCCCGGGGGGGGGGGGGGGGGGGGGCGGGCGGCGCCCGCCGGGGGGCTCGGGGCGCGATCAGGCGGCGGGGGGGGGCGTTCGGGCGG
>NZ_JBJGZF010000015.1:0-122527 GCF_054050375.1 Geodermatophilus sp. SYSU D00879 | reverse complement strand
CGACGGAGCCGCCCGCCGCGCGGCGCCCCCCCCCCCCGCCGCCCCCCGCCCCCCGCCCCCCCCCCCCCCCCCCCCCCCCCCCCCCCCCCCCCCCCCCCCCCCCCCCCCCCCCCCCCCCCCCCCCCCCCCCCCCCCCCCCGCCGCACCCCGGGGACGGCGGAGACGGCGTCGTGCGTGTCGGAGACCATCAGCCAGGCGAAGTTCGGCGCGCAGAACGACGTCGGCAGCCGCAGGTGCACCTCGACGGTCCCGCCGTGGACGGCCACCGAGCGGACGAACCCGAGGTCGGTGACCGGCTCGTCCAGCTCGGGGTCGACGACGGTGCCGAGGGCCGCGCGGACCTCGGCGGCGAGGTCGGGCAGGACGGCGGTCACCGGACGCCCGCAAGGTCGGCCGCGGCCGGCTCCCGGGGGCCGGTCTGGGTCTCGTCCGCCAGGGGCAGCCGCAGGTGCTCGGGCACCGGCAGGTCGTAGAGGCGGGCGGCGTTGAGGCCGAGCACCTTCTTCTTCTCCTCGGTGGTGATCGGCGCGTACTCGGGGCTCATGTCCTCCGGGATCTGGAAGTCCACGAACTTCTCCACCAGCCACTTGGGCGTCCACAGCGCGTAGTCGCTGGAGAACAGGATGCGGTCCACGCCGAGCCAGTAGACGAGCTCCCCCATGATCTGGGCGAAGTACCGCGGCCGGGTGTGGATGAACGGCATGGCCACGGCCAGCCCCGCGTACACGTTGGGCTCCTGGGTGGCGATCCAGCAGAAGTCCTCCAGCCGCGGCAGCCCGCAGTGCTCCACCACGAAGGTCAGGTCGGTGAAGTCGCTGGCCACGTGGTCGACATCGGCGACGTCGAAGGCGTCCCGGTCCAGCGGCCGGATCGTCGGGCCCTTGTGGATGTGGATGTTGCGGATGCCCAGCTCGCGGCACAGCTCGAAGTAGCGGTAGGCCATCGGGTCGGTGAGCTTCCAGCCGCGGGACTCGCCGTGCCAGTCGGCGGTGTAGAGCTTCACGCCCTTGAGGTGCATCCGCTCGGCGTTCGCGCGCAGCACGTCCAGGCCGTTCTCGCCGTCGCGCGGGTCCCAGTAGTGGTTGTAGGTGAGCCTGTCCGGGTGCGCCTGCGCGAGCGCGAGCGCCTCCTCGGTCTGGCCGAACCCGCGGTGGTAGAACTCCGCGAGCCGGGCCGGCTGGAAGACCGCGTGGTCGACGATGCCGTCGACGAACACGTCCCGCATCAGCCGCTCGCCGCCCTGGTAGAGGTACTCCTCGTAGCCCCACGTCTCGGACTCCGGGCTGAGGTTGCGGTGGTAGTCGTAGAAGCAGTCGATGAACTGCTTGCCGTGGACGTTGCGCTGGTTCTCCGGCCGGGCGTCCCACAGCGCGATGTGCGCGTCCACCACGTAGTACTGCTCGCCGTCCTTGGTGTACATCCGTCGGCCTCCGTCGGCTCCGGTTGTGAGGCGGGTCACCTCCGTCGCCGACGCTAGGGCGGGCCGGGAGGCGCCGAGAACCGTCCCGGTGTCCCACTTTGAGACGCCCCGGCCGCCGCGGCGGCAGGTACCTTCCGGTGACACAGGCCACAGGTGTCCTGCTGTCCGGAGGTGACCGTGGACGAGCTGGTCACCCCGCCGGAGCCGCTGCCCGCGACCGTGCCGGCCGACCGGGGCAGCGCCCCGCGGGTCCGCGCGTCGTGGCGGCGCAGCCAGGGCTACGGCGTGCCGCCCGACGAGGTCGTGCCGGTGTTCACCGGGAGCCCGGACACCGGGTCGCTGCTCTACGAGTGCGCACACCGGGTCCTCACCGACCTGCAGTCGACGATCGCCAACGAGCCGGTGAGCCTCATGGTCGCCGACCCCGCCGGGTTCGTGCTGGCCCGGATCGGCGACGACACCTCGATCCAGCGGGCGCTGGACCGGGTGCACCTGGCGCCGGGCTTCTCCTACGCCGAGCGCAACGCCGGCACCAACGGCCTGGGCCTGTCGCTGGCCGACCGGGCGCCGTCGCTGGTGCGGGCCCACGACCACTGGGTCACCGACCTGCGCGGCTACACCTGCGCCGCCGCGCCCGTGCTGGAGCCGGTGACCGGCGAGCTGGCCGGCAGCATCAACCTGACCACCTGGTCGGACTCCTCCTCCGACCTGCTGTTGGGCCTGGCGCAGACGGCGGCCAGCGCCACCAGCGCCCTCATGGCGGTGCGCTCGGGCGGCCGGCTGCTGCGCCCGGCGCCGCGCGGCGAGGTGTTCCGGGTGGTCGGCGGCTCGCTCGCCCCCGACGACGGGGACCCGTGCGTCTCCCCCGCGTGGCGGGCGGCGGTCGACCGGGCGGCGGTCGCGGTCGCCTCGGGCCGGCTGGCGGTCGTCGTCGGCGAGGAGGGGGCGGGCAAGGCGACGGCGGCCGCGCTGGCCCGGCGGCGGCTGCCCGGCCGGCAGCGGCTGCTGCAGGCCCGCGCGCCGGAGGCCGGGGACGTCGCGCCGTGGCTGGAGCTGTGGACCCCCGAGCTGCGCGACGCCGACACCTGCGTGATCGTCTCCGGGCTGCACCGGCTGCCGGCCTGGGCCGCCGGGGAGCTGGCGCAGGTGCTGGCCGCGGTCCGCCGCGCCGGGCGCCCGCAGCCGGCGGTGCTCACCGCGCCGGAGTTCGCGGCGCTGCCCGAGCCGATCGCCCGGCTGGCCGATGCCGTCGTCGAGGTGCCGCCGCTGCGCGACCGCGCCGACGACGTGCTGCCGCTGGCGGCCTGGACCGCGCGGCAGGAGCGGCACCGGGACGTGGCGTTCACCCCGCGGGCGGCCCGGGCGCTGGCCGCCTGCGGCTGGCCGGGCAACGTCGCCCAGCTGCGGCGGGTGGTGCGCGACGCGGCGGCCCGCGCCGACGTCGTCGACGTGCACCACCTGGCGCCGGAGGTGCTCGACGGCGGCGCCCGGCCGCTGTCCCGGCTGGAGCGGCTCGAGCGCGACGAGATCGTGCGGTGCCTGACCGAGCCGGGCACCACGATGACCCGCGTCGCCGAGGAGCTCGGCATCGGCCGGGCGACCCTCTACCGCAAGATCGCCCAGTACAAGATCACCGTTCCGCAGCGCTGAGGCCGGCCCGGTTCCGCCTCTCGCGCGCGGGAGGCGGAACCGCTCAGTCGTCGTCGGTGCGGTAGCCCAGGTTGGGGGCCAGCCAGCGCTCGGCCTCGGCGCGCGTCCAGCCCTTGCGGCGGGCGTAGTCCTCGACCTGGTCGCGGCCCAGCCGGCCCAGGTTGAAGTACCGCGCCTCCGGGTGCGAGAAGTACAGGCCGCTGACCGCGGCGCCCGGCCACATGGCCATCGACTCGGTCAGCTGCAGCCCGATCGAGGCCTCGACGTCGAGCAGCTCCCAGATCGTCTGCTTCTCGGTGTGCTCGGGGCAGGCCGGGTAGCCGGGCGCGGGCCGGATGCCGCGGTAGCGCTCGGCGATCAGGGCGTCGTTGTCCAGCCGCTCGTCGGCGGCGTAACCCCAGAACTCCCGGCGCACCCGCTCGTGCAGCCGCTCGGCGAACGCCTCGGCCAGCCGGTCGGCGAGCGCCTCGAGCATGATCGCCGAGTAGTCGTCGTGGGCGGCCTTGAACGCCGCGACCCGCTCGGCCGACCCGAGCCCGGCGGTGACGGCGAAGGCGCCGACGTGGTCGCGCAGCCCGGTCTCCCTGGGCGCCACGAAGTCGGCGAGCGACTTGCGCGGGGCGCCGTCGCGGCCCTCGGTCTGCTGCCGGAGCTGGTGCAGCACCGCGCGCACCCGCGTGCGGGACTCGTCGGTGTAGACCGCGATGTCCTCGCCGTCGACCCGGGCCGCCGGGAACAGGCCGAACACGCCGGAGGCGGTGAGCCAGCGCTCGGCGACGATCCGGTCGAGCATCTGCTGCGCGTCGGCGAACAGCCGCCGGGCGGCGTCGCCGGTGGCCGGGTTGTGCAGCAGGTCGGGGAACCGGCCGCGCATCTCCCAGGCGGTGAAGAACGGCTGCCAGTCGATGTAGCCGCGCAGCTCCTCCAGCGGGTAGTCGCGCAGCACCCGGGTGTGCGCCACCGCGGCGTCGCCGTGCGCGTGGTCGCAGGCGGGCCCGGTGCACACGTCGCGGGTCTGCTGCAGCAGCATCCTCGGCCGCGGCGGGGTGTAGGCCGACCAGTCCAGCGCCGGCGCGGCGGCGCGTGCGGCGGCCAGCGGCAGCAGCGTGCGGGTGTCGGTGCGCGCGGCGTGCCGCTCGCGCAGCGCCGCGTACTCGGTGTCGGTGGCCGCCAGCAGGCCGGGGCGCTGCTCGTCGGACAGCAGCGCCGCGACGACCGGCACCGACCGCGACGCGTCCTTCACCCAGATGACCGGCCCGTGGTACCGCGGGGCCACCTTGACCGCGGTGTGCGCCCGCGACGTCGTCGCCCCGCCGATGAGCAGCGGCACCTCGAAGCCCTGCCGCTCCATCTCGGCGGCCAGGTCGACCATCTCGTCCAGCGACGGCGTGATCAGCCCGGACAGGCCGATGACGTCGGCGCCGACCTCCTTGGCGGTGTCGAGCACCTTCTGCGCCGGCACCATGACGCCGAGGTCGACGACGTCGTAGTTGTTGCACTGCAGCACGACGCCGACGATGTTCTTGCCGATGTCGTGGACGTCGCCCTTCACCGTCGCCATGACCACGGTGCCGTTGGTGCGGTCGGCGTCGCCGGGCTGCCTCTCCGCCTCGATGAAGGGCACGAGGTGGGCCACGGCCTTCTTCATCACCCGCGCGGACTTCACCACCTGCGGCAGGAACATCTTCCCGGCGCCGAACAGGTCGCCGACGACGTTCATCCCGCCCATCAGCGGGCCCTCGATGACCTCGATCGGCCGGCCGCCGCGCGCGGCGATCTCCAGCCGCAGCTCCTCGGTGTCGGCCTCGACGAACTCGTCGATGCCCTTGACCAGCGCGTGGGTGATCCGCTCCTCGACCGGCAGCGCCCGCCACTCCTCCGCGGCGGCCTCCTCGGCGGCGCCGGAGGCGGCGTACTCCCCGGCGATCTCCAGCAGCCGCTCGGTGGCGTCGGGCCGGCGGGCCAGGACGACGTCCTCGATCCGCTCGCGCAGCCGCTCGGGGACCTCCTCGTACACCTCCAGCGCACCGGCGTTGACGATGCCCATGTCCATGCCGGCGGCGATGGCGTGGAA
Organism: Geodermatophilus sp. SYSU D00879; assembly: GCF_054050375.1. Lineage (NCBI taxonomy): Bacteria > Bacillati > Actinomycetota > Actinomycetes > Geodermatophilales > Geodermatophilaceae > Geodermatophilus > Geodermatophilus sp. SYSU D00879. Next base: position 117,383 of record NZ_JBJGZF010000015.1, on the reverse strand, counting down.
GAGGAAGACGGCGTGGATGGCCTCGCGGACGCGGTTGTTGCCGCGGAAGGAGAACGAGACGTTGGAGACGCCGCCGGACACCAGCGCGCCCGGCAGGTTCTCCTTGATCCAGCGGGTGGCCTCGATGAAGTCCAGGCCGTAGCGGGCGTGCTCCTCGATGCCGGTGGCGACGGCGAAGACGTTGGGGTCGAAGATCACGTCCTCGGCGGGGAAGCCGACCCGGTCGACGAGGATGTCGTACGCCCGGCCGCAGATCCGCTGCCGGCGCTCGAGGGTGTCGGCCTGGCCGTCCTCGTCGAAGGCCATGACGACGACCGCGGCGCCGTACTTCCGGCACAGCCGGGCCTGCTCGACGAACTCCGCCTCGCCGTTCTTCAGCGAGATCGAGTTGACGATCGACTTGCCCTGCAGCTGCTGGAGGCCGGCCTCGATGACCTCCCACTTGGAGGAGTCGACCATCACCGGCACGCGGCAGATGTCGGGCTCGGCGGCGATCAGGCGGGTGAAGCGGGTCATCGCCGCGACGCCGTCGATCATGCCCTCGTCCATGTTGACGTCGATGACCTGCGCGCCGGCCTCGACCTGCTGGCGGGCGACGGCCAGCGCCGTCGCGTAGTCGCCGTCGCGGACCAGCCGGCGGAAGCGGGCCGAGCCGGTGATGTTGGTGCGCTCGCCGACGTTGACGAACAGCGAGTCGGCGTCGACGGTCAGCGGCTCCAGCCCCGACAGCCGCAGCGCCGGGCGGACCACCGGCGGCGTGCGCGGCGGCAGGCCCTCGACGGCCGCGGCGACCGCCGCGATGTGCTCCGGCGTGGTGCCGCAGCAGCCGCCGACGACGTTGACGAAGCCGTCCTCGGCGAAGCCGTGCAGCACGCCGGCGGTGTCGGCCGGCGCCTCGTCGTACTCGCCGAAGGCGTTGGGCAGCCCGGCGTTGGGATAGCAGGAGACGAAGGTGTCGGCGATCCGCGCCAGCTCGGCGGCGTAGGGCCGCATCTCCTTCGCGCCCAGCGCGCAGTTGAGCCCGACCACCAGCGGCCGCACGTGGCGGACCGAGTGCCAGAACGCCTCGGTGGTCTGCCCCGACAGCGTCCGGCCGGAGGCGTCGGTGATCGTGCCGGAGATCATCACCGGCCAGCGGCGGCCGCGCTGCTCGAACAGCGTCTCCAGCGCGACGATCGCGGCCTTGGCGTTGAGCGTGTCGAAGATCGTCTCGACCAGCAGCACGTCCGCGCCGCCGTCGACCAGGCCGCCGGCCTGCTCGAGGTAGGCCGCGACCAGCTCCGGGAAGGTGACGTTGCGGGCGCCGGGGTCGTTGACGTCGGGCGAGATGGACGCCGTCCGGGTGGTGGGGCCGAGGGCGCCGGCCACGTAGCGGCGCCGGCCGGGAGTGCGCGCGGTGGCCGCGTCGGCCTCCCGGCGGGCCAGCCGGGCCGCCGCGACGTTGATCTCCCGGGCGAGCCCGGCCATGCCGTAGTCGGCCAGCGACACGGCGTTGGCGTTGAAGGTGTTGGTCTCGACGAGGTCGGCGCCGGCGTCGAGGTACTCGCGGTGGATGCCCGCGACCAGCTCCGGCTGGGTGAGCACCAGCAGGTCGTTGTTGCCCTGGACGTCGACCGGCCAGTCGGCGAAGCGCTCCCCGCGGTAGCCGGCCTCGCTCGGGCGGTCCCGCTGGATCGCGGTCCCCATCGCGCCGTCGAGCACGAGGATCCGCTGCTCCATCAGGGCGGTGAGCTCCGCCGTCGCGTCGGGCCGGAGGTCGGGGGCGTCGGTCACGGGCATCCTCGGGGTGCGTTCGGGACGGTGCCGGGAACTCCTGTGCAAGCGTGCCCCACACCGGAGCCGGGTGGTCCGGGGAGCAACCCGGGACGTCCGGGACATCTTCCCATCCCGCTCCACCCCGGCCGGGCCGCCCGACCGACGTAGGCTCGCAGGGGTGATCGACCCGAAGTCCGCTCCCGAGGAACTGCCCCAGCTGAACCAGCCGGTGGCGGTGGTCGCCTTCGAGGGCTGGAACGACGCCGGGGACGCCGCCACCGGGGCGCTCGAGCACCTGGAGCTCATCTGGGACGCCACCCCTCTGGCGGCGCTCGACCCCGAGGACTACTACGACTTCCAGGTCAACCGGCCCACCGTCTCGCTCGTGGGCGGGGTGAGCCGGCGCATCGAGTGGCCGACGACGCGCATCTCCGTGGCCCGCCCGCCGGGCAGCGACCGCGACGTCGTCCTGATCCGCGGGATCGAGCCCAACATGCGCTGGCGCGGGTTCTGCGCCGAGCTGATCGAGCTGTGCGAGGAGCTCGGCGTGCAGACCGTGGTGGCGCTGGGCGCGCTGCTCGCCGACACCCCGCACACCCGGCCCACCCCGGTCTCCGGCTCGGCCTACGACCAGGAGTCCGCGCGCACCTACGGCCTGGAGACCTCCCGCTACGAGGGGTCCACCGGCATCCTCGGCGTCTTCCAGGACGCGTGCGTGCAGGCCGGCCTGCCCGCGGTGAGCTTCTGGGCGGCGGTCCCCCACTACGTCTCCCAGCCGCCCTCGCCGCGGGCCACCGTCGCGCTGCTGCAGCGGGTCGAGGAGGTGCTGGAGCTGGCCGTGCCGCTCGGCGCGCTCCCCCAGCAGGCCGACGAGTGGGTGAAGACCGTCGACGAGATGGCCCAGGAGGACGCCGAGGTCGTCGAGTACGTGCGCTCGCTCGAGGAGCGCGCCGCGGAGAGCGACCTGTCCCAGGCCGACGGCGACCAGATCGCCCGCGAGTTCGAGCGCTACCTCCGCCGTCGCGGCTCCTCGCCCAACTGAGCGCTGCCGCCGGAGTCCCGCACGCCGCCGACCCGTGCGGCGTGCGGGACCGCGGGCTCCTCCTGATCACCGTTTCTCCCCTGCCTCGGCGCCCACCGCTCCGGACGGCGGCAGGGTTGGGGATAACGGTCGGCCCGGCAGGAGTGCGGGCGTTCCTCGCGGATTGCCGGTCCTGCAGCACAGGCAGTGCACGAGGAACGCCGGCAACGCCCGACTCCTCGGGTCGTCCTCGTCCTCCCGGAGCGCTGCAGGACCCCGGGAGCACGAGGAGGACCCCAGGAGCGGACGGCGTCAGGCGGCCTCGGCCGGCGCGCACACGTGCGCGGCCCGCTGCACCAGCAGTCGCCGCAGCTACGGCCCGAGCACCAGCCGGGTGACGACCTCGATCCGCACGCTCACTCGCGGCGCAGCAGCGGGGCCATGCGGGCGGCGGCGTCGTCGCCGAAGAGCCGGTCGTGGGTGGCCAGCGCGTACCGGTCGGTCATCCCCGACACGTAGTCGACGACCTGGGTGACGACGTCGGCCTCGGTGTCCCGGTAGGACGCCGGGATGAGGCCGGGCGCGGCGAGGTGGTGGTCGACCAGCCGGCGGATGACGTCGACCGCCAGCTGCTTCTGCCCCGCGGCGGTCTCGGACAGGTAGACCCGCCGGAACATGAACGTGCGCAGCTCGTCCATCGCCGCCAGCGGCTCGGCGGCCATGACCACCGCGCCGCCGTCGGCCAGGGACCCGGCGACGACGGCGTCGACCATCGCGCCCACCATCGCGCTGCCGGGCTCGCCGAACAGCTCGCGGGCGCGGGCGGGCAGGTCGGGCACCCGCAGCACCCCGGCGCGGACGGCGTCGAGCGCGTCGTGTGACAGGTAGGCGATCCGGTCGGCGTACCGGACGCACTCCCCCTCGCGCGTGGCCGGCGGCGGGGCGATCTTCCAGCTGTGCGCGCGGATGCCGTCGCGCACCTCCCAGGTCAGGTTCAGGTGCTCGAGCACCTCGACGATCCGCACGCCCTGCGCCGCGTGGTGCCACCCGCCGGGGACGTAGGGGTCGAAGGCGTCCTCGCCGATGTGCCCGAACGGCGAGTGGCCGACGTCGTGGCCCAGCGCGATCGCCTCGGCGAGGGTCTCGTTCAGCCCCAGCGCGCGGGCGATGGCCCGGGCCACCTGGGTGACCTGCAGCGTGTGGGTGAGCCGGGTGACGAAGTGGTCGCCGTCGGGGTTGAGGAAGACCTGGGTCTTGTGCTTGAGCCGGCGGAAGGCCTTGGCGTGCAGGATGCGGTCCCGGTCCCGCTCGAACGCGGTGCGCAGCGGGTCCTCGGGCTCGTCGACGGCGCGGCCGCGGGTGGCCGCCGACCGGGCCGCGGCCGGGGCGAGGCCCTGCTCCTCCCGCTCGCGCGCGGCGCGGTCGGTGAAGCAGAAGCCCCCGCCCATCAGCCCTCCTGCAGGGCGGTGTCGAGCTCGATGCCGAGCAGCGCGTCGACGGCGTCGGCCACCATCGCCGGGGCGCCGTCCTCGGCCTCCCCGTCCCCGGCCAGCGTGGCGGCCGCCCAGGCGTCGACGGCGGCGATCGCGCCGGGGCTGTCGAGGTCGTCGGCCAGCCGCTCGCGCAGCGCGGCCAGCACCGGCGCGGCGGGGGCACCGGCGTCGCGGGCGACGGCCCGCCGCCAGGTGGCCAGCCGGGCCTCGGCGGTGGACAGCAGGTCCGGCGTCCAGGCGCGGTCGGTGCGGTAGTGCCCCGACAGCAGCGCCAGCCGGATCGCCATCGGGTCGACGCCCTCGCCGCGCAGCTTGGAGACGAACACCAGGTTGCCCCGGCTCTTGCTCATCTTCTCGCCGTCCAGGCCGATCATCGCCGCGTGCACGTAGGCCCGGGCGAAGGGCTTGGTCCCGGTGAGCGCCTCGGCGTGGACGGCGGAGTACTCGTGGTGCGGGAAGACCAGGTCGCTGCCGCCGCCCTGGACGTCGAAGCCCATGCCGATCGTGTCCAGCGCGATCGCGGCGCACTCGACGTGCCAGCCGGGCCGGCCGTCGATGCCGCGCGGGCCGGGCCAGGACGGTTCCCCCTCGCGGGCGCCGCGCCACAGCAGCGGGTCGAGCCGGTTGCGCTTGCCCGGGCGGTCGGGGTCCCCGCCGCGCTCGGCGGACAGCGCGAGCATGGTCGCCTCGTCGTAGCCGGACTCCTCGCCGAAGCCGGGCGCCTGCGCGACGTCGTGGTAGACGTCGCCGGTGCCGTCGTCGAGGACGTAGGCCAGGCCCGCGTCCAGCAGCGTCTCCACGTGGGCGACGATCATCGGGATCGCCGCCACCGCGCCGACGTAGTCCTCGGGCGGCAGCACCCGCAGCGCGGTCATGTCCTCGCGGAACAGCGCGGTCTCGCGCATGCCCAGGACGACCCAGTCCTCGCCGTCGCGCTCGGCGCGCTCGAGCAGCGGGTCGTCGATGTCGGTCACGTTCTGCACGTAGTGGACCGCGTGCCCGGCGTCCCGCCACACCCGGTTGACCAGGTCGAAGGCCAGGTAGGTGGCGGCATGGCCGAGGTGGGTGGCGTCGTAGGGGGTGATCCCGCAGACGTACATCCGCGCCACGGCGTCGGGCTCGGTGTCCACGACCTGCCCGCGCGCGGTGTCGTAGAGCCGCAGGACCGGACCGGGGCCCGGGAGGGTCGGCAGGAGCGGGGCGGGCCAGCTGAGCACGTCATCGAGCCTAGTTGCGCCCCCGGCGCGCCCGCGGGCGCCGTCCCCACCTGGGGACGACGCCCGCGGAGCCGGTCGCCTACTGGTCGTCGTCCTCGTCGACCCACTCGAGGGTCCGGGTCACCGCCTTCTGCCACTTGCGGTAGTACCGGTCGCGGGTGGCCTGGTCCATCTCCGGGCGCCACCGCTTGTCCTCGGCCCAGTGGCTGCTGAGTTCCTCCTCGTCGGCCCAGAACCCGACCGCGAGGCCCGCGGCGTAGGCCGCGCCCAGCGCCGTCGTCTCGGCGATCCGGGGCCGGACGACGTCGACGCCGAGGATGTCGGCCTGGAACTGCATGAGCAGCTCGTTGACCACCATGCCGCCGTCGACCCGCAGCTCGGTGAGGGCCACCCCCGAGTCGGCGTTCATGGCGTCGACGACCTCGCGGGTCTGGTAGGCCGTGGCCTCCAGCACCGCCCGGGCCAGGTGGCCCCGGTTGACGTAGCGGGTGAGCCCGACCAGCGCGCCGCGGGCGTCGGAGCGCCAGTGCGGGGCGAACAGGCCGGAGAACGCCGGCACGAAGTAGGCGCCGCCGTTGTCGTCCACCGAGCGGGCCACCGCCTCGATCTCCCCGGCGCCGCCGATCAGGCGCAGGTTGTCCCGCACCCACTGCACCAGCGAGCCGGTGACGGCGATCGAGCCCTCGAGCGCGTACACGGGCTTGCGGCCGCCGATCTGGTAGCAGACCGTCGTCAGCAGGCCGTTGCGCGACGACACCGCCTCCTCGCCGGTGTTGAGCAGCAGGAAGTTGCCGGTGCCGTAGGTGTTCTTGGCCATGCCCTTCCGGAAGCAGACCTGGCCGAAGGTGGCCGCCTGCTGGTCACCGAGCGAGCCGGCGATCTTCACCCCGGCCAGGGCGCCGGCCTTGCGGCCCTCGCCGTAGACCTCGGAGTTCGAGCGGATCTCCGGCAGCATCGACACCGGGATGCGCATGTCCGCGGCGATCGACTCGTCCCACGCCAGGGTGCTGTAGTCCATGAGCATGGTGCGCGAGGCGTTGCTGACGTCGGTGATGTGCAGGCCGCCGTCGGTGCCGCCGGTCATCTGCCACAGCAGCCAGCTGTCGATCGTGCCCATGAGCAGGTCGCCGCGCTCGGCGCGCTCGCGGGCGCCCTCGACGTTGTCGAGGATCCAGGTCACCTTCGGCCCGGCGAAGTAGGTGGCCAGCGGCAGGCCGACCTTCTCCTTGTACCGGTCCGCTCCCCCGCCGAGCTCGCCGAGCTCGGTGACGATGCGGTCGGTGCGGGTGTCCTGCCAGACGATCGCGTTGTACACGGGCTCGCCGGTGTTCTTGTCCCACACGACGGTGGTCTCGCGCTGGTTGGTGATGCCGACGGCGGCGAGGTCGGAGCCGACCAGGTCGGCGCGGGCGAGCGCCTGCCCGACCACCTCGCGGACGTTGCTCCAGATCTCCAGCGGGTCGTGCTCGACCCAGCCGGCGCGCGGGAAGATCTGCGCGTGCTCCTTCTGGGCCACGGCGACGACGGCGCCGTCGTGGTCGAAGACCATGCAGCGGGTGCTGGTGGTGCCCTGGTCGATGGCGGCGATGTAGCTGCTCACGGTTCCTCCGGGTGCGTCGTTGCAGGGGGACGGTGCAGGGGGACGGTGCAGGGTCGGGTGCGGGCGGTCGGGGCGGGCGATCGGCGGGACGGCCGGGCGGTCAGAAGCCCTGGGCCAGCAGGCCGGCCAGGGCACCGCCGACGAGCGGGCCGACGACGGGGACCCACGCGTAGCCCCAGTCGCTGCCGCCCTTCTTCGGGATGGGCAGCACGGCGTGCGCGATCCGCGGCCCCAGGTCGCGGGCCGGGTTGATCGCGTAGCCGGTCGGCCCACCGAGCGAGTTGCCGATGCCGATGACCAGCAGGGCGACGGCGATCGGCCCGATCTCGCTCGGCGTGTTCCCGAACCTCAGGATGATGTAGACGAGCACGAAGGTGCCGATGGCCTCGGTGAGCGCGTTCCACGGGAGGCTGCGGATCGCCGGGCCCGTGGAGAAGGTCGCCAGGATCTCCCCGGGCTCGTCGTGCCGGGCGTAGTGCTTCTGGTAGGCGAGCCAGGCGACGACGGCGCCGAGGAACGCGCCGACGAACTCGCCGGCGAAGTAGACCAGGGTGCTGCCGAACGTGACGTCGACACCGGGGGCGTACTCGTCGGCCCCGGAGGCCCACAGCCCGACGGTGACCGCCGGGTTGAGGTGGGCACCGCTGCGGTAGGCCGCGTAGACGCCGGCGAAGACGCCCAGGCCCCAGCCGAAGTTGATGAGCAGCCAGCCGCCGCCGTGCCCCTTGGAGTCGGTGAGCAGGACGTTGGCGACGACGCCGACGCCGAAGAGCAGCAGGACCGCGGTGCCGAGCACCTCGGAGAAGAAGACGGAGGTCAGTGACACGCTGAGACACCTCTCTGTGTCCGGTTGTGCCGTGATGGGGGCCCGCCCGGTGCGGGCGGGTCGTGCCGAGCCCTCTGTCCACCTCCTCTCCGGCCGCGGCGGTCTCGCCGGGCCGGCGGGACGCCCCGCCGGCCCGGGGTCTCAGGAGGCGCCGGCGAAGGGCCGGATCTCCGGCGCCCGCAGCCGGGCCTGCTCGGCCGAGGTGTCGTCGGGCATCGCCTCGGCGGCGCGCTCGGCCTCCACCCGCGCCAGGTAGGTGCTGATCTCCCGCTCCCGCTGGGCGTCGTCCCAGCCGAGCAGCGGCGCCATGAGGTCGGCCGCGGCGCGGGCCGAGGCGGTGCCCCGGTCGGCCTGCTCGTAGGACAGCCGGGTGCGGCGGGTGAGCACGTCCTCCAGGTGCAGCGCGCCCTCGGCGGTGACGGCGTAGACGACCTCGGCCGGGAGGTAGTCCGGCGCGCCCTCCAGCGGGCGGCCGAGCTCGGGGTCGGCGTCGACGAGGGCGAGGACCTCGTCGACCAGGCTGCCGTAGCGGTCGAGCAGGTGCTCCACGCGCTGCTCGGTCCAGCCGTGCGCGGCGGCCAGGTGCGCCTTGCGGTTCCAGCGGACCCGGTAGCCGTCGGCGCCCACCAGCGGCAGCTCCTCGGTGAGCGACTGCGGGATCGGCGCGTCGGGGTCCTCGCCGGGCGCCCGGTCGCGCAGCGCCATGTCGACGACGTCGCGCGCCATGACGCGGTAGGTCGTGTACTTGCCGCCGGCGATCATCGTCAGGCCCGGCCGCACGGTGGCGGCGGTGTGCTCGCGGGAGACCCGGGTCGTGCCGCCGGCCTCCTCGTCGACCGGCTGCAGCAGCGGGCGCAGGCCGGTGTAGACGCCGAGGACGTCGTCGCGGGTGAGCGGGCGGTCGAGCACCGCGTTGGCGTGGTCGAGCAGGTAGTCGACGTCGGCGGCCGAGGCGACCGGGTGGTCCTTGGCCAGGTCCCACGGGGTGTCGGTCGTGCCGATCACCCAGTGCGTCGGCCACGGGATGATGAACAGCACGCTCTTCTCGGTGCGCAGGATGAAGCCGTCCTCGCCGGCGATCGCCTCGCGCGGCACGGCGATGTGCACGCCCTTGGAGGCGCGCACGGTCAGGCCCTGGGCGCGGAAGAGCTCCTCCGTCTGGTCGGTCCACACCCCGGTGGCGCCGACGACGTGGCGGGCGCGGACGGTGAGCTCGCGGCCGGTCTCCAGGTCCACCGCGCGCACGCCCGCGACCCGGCCGTCCTCCTCCAGGTAGCCGGTGACCTGGGTGCGGCTGGCGGCCAGCGCGCCGTGCCCGACCGCGGTGCGCACGAGCACCTGTACGAGGCGGGCGTCGTCGACCTTGGCGTCCCAGTAGCGGATGGCGCCGACGGCGACGTCGTCCTTCAGCGAGGGGGCCACCCGGCGCAGGCCCTTCTTCGACAGGTGCCGGTGCAGCGGCACGCCGTGGCCGTCGCGGCGGCCGAGCAGGCCGCCGAGGGTGTCGTAGAGGGCGATGCCCGCGCCGATGTAGGCCCGCTCCCACACGCGGTGCCGGATCGGGTAGAGGAAGGGCACCGGGTGGACCAGGTGCGGGGCGAGCCGGCCGACGAGCAGGCCGCGCTCGTGCAGCGCCTCGCGGACCAGCGCGAAGTCCAGCATCTCCAGGTAGCGCAGCCCGCCGTGCACCAGCTTGCTGGCCCGGCTCGAGGTGCCCGAGGCCCAGTCGCGCTGCTCGAGCAGGCCGACCGTCAGGCCGCGGCTGGCCGCGTCGAGCGCGGCCCCGGCCCCGGTGACCCCGCCGCCGATCACCAGGACGTCCAGGACGTCCCGGGACATGCGGTCGAGGGCGTTGGTGCGGACCTCGGGCGAGAGGGCTGTGGACACCGGGCACTCCTGAGGTGGTGCGGGGGCGGTGCGGGGCGCCGGCGGGGTGCCGGCACCCGGGGACGAAGGTCAACCTGCACCTCTTGGCGGCGCAGGGCAACCACCTGCACGTCCGTGCACCGCGGCGTTAGCGTGGGAGCGGATCGCGGGGTCGCCCGCGCCGGGGAGGAGCGGGGCGTGGCGGCCGACGAGGACCTCGAGCGGGTGGCCCGCCGGTACTGGCTGGACCGCGTGCGGATGGAGGACATCGCCGCCGAGGAGGGGGTCTCACGGTCCACGGTGTCCCGGATGCTGGACGCCGCGCGGGCGCTCGGCATCGTCACCGTCTCGGTCAGCGCCGTGCACGGACGTGCAGCCTCGATGGCGAGCGAGCTCGGCGCGCGGTACGGCGTCACGGCGCGTGTGGTCGCGGTGCCGGAGGACGCCCCCGACGTCGCCCGGCTGCAGCTGGTCGCCGACCGGACCGCGGCGGTCCTCGACGAGGCGATGGGCGACGGGATGACGCTCGGGCTGGCGTGGGGCACCACCACCAGCGCCGTCGGCCAGCACCTGCGGGCCCGGCCGCTGCGGGACGCGCACGTCGTCCAGCTCAACGGGGCGATGAACACCCACAGCAGCGGCGTCGGCTACGGCAGCGACGTCCTCGGCCGGTTCGGCACCGCCTGGGACGCGCAGGTGCACCACTTCCCCGTGCCGGCGTTCTTCGACCGGTCCGAGACCCGGCAGGCGATGTGGCGCGAGCGCAGCGTGCGCCGGGTGCTGGCCATCCAGCAGTCCGCCGACGTCGCCCTGTTCGGCGTCGGCGCGATGGCCGGCCCGGTGCCGAGCCGGGTGTGGGCGGAGGGCTACCTCGGTCCCGCCGACCGCGCCGACCTCGCCGCCGCCTCGGTGGTCGGCGACGTGTGCACCGTCTTCCTGCGCGGCGACGGGACCTGGGAGGGCATCCCGATCAACGCGCGCACCAGCGGCCTGGTCCCCCCGGCGCTGCGCCGCATCCCGCGGCGGGTGTGCGCGGTGGCCGGCGTCAACAAGGTCACCGCGCTGGCCGCGGCGCTGGCCGGCGGGCTGGTCACCGACCTGGTGCTCGACGAGCGCACCGCCGCGGCGCTGCTGCTGCGCCGGGCCGCGTCCCGCCCGGTGCCGGCCCTGTGGGCCCGCTGACGGGCTAGCGTCGGATCCCCGTCCCCGCGCGAGGAGGCCGCGATGGAGCTGTCGGGCTACCTGCCGGTGCTGCGCCGCACCGACGCCCGGTTCGCCGACGCCGCCGCCGAGGCCGTGCTGGCCGGCGGCTGGACCGCCCCGGTGCCCGGGTGCCCCGGCTGGACGCTGGCCGACCTGGTCTGGCACCTCGGCACGGTCCAGCACTTCTGGGCCTGGGTGGTCCGCACCCGCGCCCAGGACCCCGGCGGGTACGCAGAGCCGCAGCGCCGTCCCGACGACGAGCTGCTGGGCTGGGCGGCGGGACAGTCCGCGGAGCTGGAGGCCGCGCTGGCCGGCGCCGACCCCACCGAGCGGGTGTGGACCTGGGCACCCCGGAAGGACGTCGGCTTCGTGCTCCGGCGTCAGGTGCAGGAGGCCGTCGTCCACACCGTCGACGTCGAGCAGGTGCTCGGCGACGTGCGGCCCATCCCGCCCGACGTCGGCCTCGACGGCATCGACGAGTGGCTGGAGGTGATGGTGCCCGGCGCGCTGCCCGACGGCCCGCCCGAGGGCGCGCACCCGGTGGTGCTGCACGCGATCGACGCCGGCGTCGAGCGGACGCTGTTCGCCGGCACCCGGCCGCAGCCGGTGGCCACGCTGCGCGGCACCGCCGGGGACCTGCTGCTGGCCTGCTGGCGGCGGGTGCCGCTGGAGGTGCTCACCGTCGACGGCGACGGCCTGCAGGCGGCCGCGATGATCGCCGCGGTCGACCTGTCCTGAGCCCGTTCACGGCCACCTGACGGCGTGACGCTCGAACGCCTCACCCGTCTGGACGCCGACCACGCAGAACACCAGTCCCGCCGGGTCGGTCATCTGCCAGAACGAGCCCATGTCGGCCTTCCGCCGTGCACCGAGGGCCTCCAGCCGTGCCACCTCGGCGGGGATGTCGTCGGTCTCGACGTCGACGTGCCACCGCGGCGGCGTCCCCTCCCCCGTCCGCTGCACCTCGAACGAGAGTCCGCCGCCCAGGAGGCCGAGGCGGTGCCAGGCGGGGTCGGTCATGTCCGGCTCCACGGGATTGCCGGTCGCAGCCGACCAGAAGTCCGTGCCGGCGGGGTGCACCTCCGGCGGCAGGTCGAGCAGCAGGACGGCGAGGCGGCTCCGGTGCGGCATGCCGACCAGTGTGTGCGCCGAGGCCGCGTTCCGGCGCCCGGGATGCGGCGTCGGCGCCCACCGTCGAACCCCCGCGGCCCGTTCCGGTGCCCGGAGTGGGCCGCCGGCGTACGACGACCCCGGGTCAGCCGGCGCGGCGGGTCAGAAGGGGGGCCAGGGCAGCGCGGGCCAGTCCCCCGACGGTTCGGGGTGCACCTGCGTGCGCAGCAGCTCGGCCACCCGCTGCTGCGTGCACCGGACCTCGCGCCGGGTCAGGTGCTCGTGCAGCGCCTCGCCGAGGTCGCCGCGCAGGTCGTCGGCCAGCCGCTCGAGCACCGCCAGCGCCTCCAGCAGCAGCGGCTTGCCCGCCCAGCGCCACAGCAGGGTGCGCAGCTTCGGGTCGGTGGAGAAGCAGATGCCGTGGTCGACGCCGTACACGTGGCCCGACGCCGTCGGGATGATGTGCCCGCCCTTGCGGTCGGCGTTGTTCACGACCGCGTCGAACACCGCCATGCGGCGCAGGCCCGGGTGGTCCGAGCGGACGAACGCGGCCAGGTCGACGTCGGGGTCGCCGTCGATCCACAGCTGCACCATGCCGGGGCCGAACGGGCCCTCCCGCAGCACGGTGGGCGGGACGACGTCCCAGCCGGTGGCCTCGCTGACCAGCGCCGCCGCCACCTCGCGCCCGGCGAGGGTGCCGTCGGGGAAGTCCCACAGCGGCCGCTCGCCGGCGACCGGCTTGTAGACGCACTCGGCCTCGAGCGTGCCGGTGCGGACGGTGCCGAACAGCGTCACGTTGCTCGCGTCGAGCATGCGGCCCTCGACGTCGATCTCGCCCTCGCGCAGCAGGGCGCGCGCCTCGGCGGCGGTGGCCGGGGCGCGGAGGTCCTGCGCGGGCTCGCTCATCGCCGTCGTCCGGGGATCAGCGGCGGTAGCCGTTCTGCCGGGGGCAGACGTGCCCGGTCGGGTCCAGCGGCAGCGAGCACAGCGGGCACGCCGGCCGGCCGGCGGCGACGACGCGGCGGGCGCGGGCCACGAACGAGCGGGCGGCGCCGGGGGTGATGGTCACCCGCAGCGCGTCGGGGCCCTCCTCGGCGTCGGAGAGGATCGTCTCCTCGTCGACCGGCTCGTCGCTGGCGGCCACGGCCTCGACGACGACGGCCTGCGCCTCGCCGTCCCAGGCCAGGCCCATGGCCGCGACGCGGAACTCCTCGTCGACGGGCGCGGTGAGCGGCTCGAGGTCGTCGACGTCGGCGGTGGCGGGGACGGCGGTGCCGGGGCGGGTGGCGATCTCGTCGAGCAGCTCGTCCATGCGCTCGGCGAGGACCTGCACCTGCGACTTCTCCAGCGCGACGCTGACCACGCGCCCCTCGGCGTCGGACGCCTGCAGGTAGAAGGTGCGGTCCCCGGGCTGGCCCACCGTGCCGGCGACGAACCGGGACGGGCGGTCGAAGCGGAAGACCTGGCGAGGCACGCGCCCAGGTTACGCGGGGAGGCGGACGGTTGCGTTCAGGTCGTGGCCGCCCCGGCCCCGCCGCCCACCACGGCGTCGGAGTCGGCCTTCCCCTCCTTCGGGAGGAGCGCGGCGACGTCCCCGCCGGTGTCGTTCATCCGGACGACGAACGGGCGGGTCTCGGTGTAGGTGACGACCGAGATGGACGCCGGGTCGACGACGATCCGCTGGAAGGCGTCCAGGTGCAGGCCGAGGGCGTCGGCGAGGACGGCCTTGATGACGTCGCCGTGGCTGCACGCCAGCCACACCGCGTCGGGCCCCAGCCGGGCGTTCCACTCGCGGACGGCGGCCACCGCGCGGGCCTGGGTCTGCGCCAGCCCCTCCCCCTCCGGGCCGGGGAAGACCGCGGCGGAGGGGTGCTGCTGCACGACCTTCCACATCGGGTCCTCGACCAGCTCCTTGAGCGGCCGGCCGGTCCAGTCGCCGTAGCGGGCCTCGCCGAGCCGGTCGTCGGCCTGCAGCTCCAGGTCGCGGTCGGCGAGGACGGCCTCGGCGGTCTGCCGGCAGCGCTCCAGCGGGCTGCTGACCACCGCGGCCAGCGGCACCGGCGCCAGCCGCCGGCCCACCGCGGCCACCTGCTCCTCCCCCGTCTCGTCGAGCCGCACGCCCGGCGTCCAGCCGGCCAGCACACCGCCGGCGTTCGCCGTCGTCCGGCCGTGCCGCAGGAGGATGACGGTGGTCACGACGCCCGAGCCTAGGCGCTAGCGCGGGGCGAGCACCCCGACGCCGACCAGCGCCAGCAGGGCCAGGCCGAGCACCACGCGGTAGACGACGAACGGCGTGAACGTGCCGCGGTCGAGGTAGCGCAGCAGCCAGGCGATCACCGACAGGCCGACGCCGAACGCGATGACCGTGGCCAGGATCGTCGGCCCCCAGGAGACGGTCTCCCCCGCGACGTCGCCGGTGAGCGCCTCGTAGACCTGGAAGAAGCCCGACCCGAGCACCGCCGGGATGGCCAGCAGGAACGAGTACCGGGCGGCGGCCGCGCGGGTGTAGCCGAGGAACAGGCCCATGGTGATCGTGCCGCCGGAACGGGACACGCCCGGCACCAGCGCCATCGCCTGGGCCAGGCCGAACAGCAGGCCGTCGCGGACGCTGAGGTCGGCCAGCTCGCGCTTCTTGCGGCCGACCCGGTCGGCCCAGTACAGGACCAGCGAGAACGCGACCAGCGAGATGGCCACGATCCGCAGGTCGCGGAACGTCGTCTCGATGTCGTCCTGGAACAGCAGGCCGAGGACCACGATCGGGATGCTGCCGACGATGATCAGCCAGCCCATGCGGGCGTCGGGGTCCGACCGCCGCGACCGGTGCCGCAGCGCCCGCAGCCAGGCCGCGACGATCCGCGCGATGTCCTTGCGGAAGTAGAGGAGCACCGCGGCCTCGGTGCCGATCTGCGTGATCGCGGTGAACGCCGCGCCCGGGTCACCCCAGCCCGCGGCCTCCCCGACGACGCGCAGGTGCGCGCTGGAGGAGATCGGCAGGAACTCGGTGAGCCCCTGCACGAGCCCCAGGACGACGGCCTCGAACCACCCCACCGCCGCTCAGCCCCGGGTTCCGGGGGTCGGGCGGGACGCGGTGCGCGGGTTCGGTCGGAGCACGGGAGGACAGCCTAGGTCGGGGTCGCCGGGGCGGGGCGGGCACCACGCGGGTCGCCGTCCTCACACCGCCGCGCCCACCGGCCGGTGTCGGTCCGCGACGGTAGGTTGGCCGGTCGTGGAACAACGGGCGCTGGGACGCAGCGGCCTGGTCGTCTCCCGGCTGGCGCTGGGCACCATGACCTGGGGCCGGGACACCGACGAGGACGAGGCGGCGCTGCAGCTCACCGCGTTCGTCGACGCCGGCGGCACGCTCGTGGACACCGCCGACGTCTACTGCGACGGCGACAGCGAGCGGACCCTGGGCCGGCTGCTGGCCGACGTCGTCCCGCGGTCGGAGGTGCTGGTCGCGACCAAGGCCGTGGGCCGCACCGGGCCCGGGCCGCTGGGCCGCGGCGCCTCCCGCGGGCACCTGCTGGCCGCGCTGGACGCGTCGCTGGCCCGCCTGGGCGTCGACCACGTCGACCTGTGGCAGCTGCACGCCTGGGACGACCACACCCCCGTCGAGGAGACCCTCGCCGCCTGCGACGCCGCCGTCGCCAGCGGCCGCGTGCGGTACGTCGGTGTGAGCAACTACACCGGCTGGCAGACCGCGCAGGCGGCCACCTGGCAGCGCGCCTGGCCCGGCCGGACGCCCCTGGTGAGCACCCAGGTCGAGTACTCGCTGCTGCAGCGCGGCGTCGAGCGGGAGGTCGTGCCCGCCGCCGAGGCGCTGGGGCTGGGGGTGCTGGCCTGGTCCCCGCTGGGCCGGGGGCTGCTCACCGGCAAGTACCGCACCGGCACGCCGGCGGAGTCGCGCGGGGCCTCGCCGCAGTGGGCCGGGTTCGTCGACGACCTGCGCTCGGCCACCGCCGACCGGATCGTCGAGGCGGTCGCCACCGCCGCCGACGGCCTGGGCACCACCCCGCTGGCGGTGGCGCTGGCCTGGGTGCGCGACCGCCCCGGCGTCGCCGCGCCCGTCGTCGGCGCCCGCACCGCCGCCCAGCTGCAGGCCTCGCTCGACGCCGAGAGCGTCCGGCTGCCCGCGGCCATCCGCACGGCGCTGGAGGACGTCTCCGCGCCGCACTTCTCCTACCCGGACCAGCGCACCGCCCGATGACGACGACCTCCGTGAGCACCGCTCCCGCCCCCGACCCCGTCTTCGCCGCCTTCGTCGCCGCCGGCCTGTGGCCGGGCCTGGGCAAGCGGGCGGCCGCCGAGCTGCCCGCCGCCGGCATCACCTCCCCCGACGACGTCACCGCCGCGAAGCTGCTGAAGATGCCGCGGGTCGGCAAGCAGCGCGCCGAGCGGCTGTTCTCCTCGTTCCTGTCCGCCCAACCCACCTACGGCGTGGTCGAGCTGCTGGTGCGGGCCGGGCTGGAGGCGAAGCTGGCGTCCTCGGCCGCCGACGCCCTCGGCGACGACGCCGCGCGGCGGCTGCGCGACGACCCGTGGGCGCTGCTGGGCCTGCACGGCGTCACCCTCACCGACGCCGACCGGCTGGCGATCTCGCTGCTGCCCGGCGCCGACCGGCAGGACTCCCGCCGCGGCCGCGCGATCGTCGTCATGACCCTGCGCACGGCCAGCCGCGACGGGCACACCGTGCTGCCCGCCGACCTGGTCGTGGCCGCGCTGCGCGCCGAGGGCGTCAGCGACCCGGCGGCGGCCGTCGTCGCGGCGGTCGAGTCCGGCGAGGTGCTCGACCACGAGCCGCCGGAGCCGGAGTGGGACGAGTCCTCCGACAGCGATCCCGACGCCGAGCCGCCGGAGCCGGACCCCGCGCTGCGGATGCTGTCGCTGGCCCGGTTCGGCATGGCCGAGGAGGCCGTCGCCGAGGGCGTGGCCCGGCTGGCCGCCACCGCCGAGCGGATCGCCGACCCCGCCGCCGTCCGGTCGGTGTCCAAGGGGCTCGACGAGGCGCAGAAGCAGTCCGTGGCGCAGGTGCTCGGCGCCGGCGTCTCGCTGCTCACCGGCGGCCCGGGCACCGGCAAGAGCCGCACCGTGGCCGCGATCGTGCGGCTGCTGCGGGCCAAGGGCACCGAGGTCGCGCTGGCCGCGCCCACGGGCCGGGCGGCCAAGCGGCTGGAGGAGCTCACCGACCACCCGGCGGTCACCGTGCACCGGCTGCTCGGCGCGCAGGGCTTCGGCGGCGGGTTCGCCCGCAACGAGGAGTGGCCGCTGGACGCCGACGTCGTCGTGGTGGACGAGGCGTCGATGCTCGACGTCGAGCTCACGGCGGCGCTGGTCGAGGCCTGCCCCGACGGCACCCACCTGCTGCTGGTCGGCGACCCCGCGCAGCTGCCCTCGATCGGTCCCGGCCACGTGCTCGGCGACCTCATCGACTCCGGCGCCGTGCCGGTGACCGAGCTGACCACGCTCTACCGGCAGGCCGAGGGCGGCGCGATCGCCCGGCTGGCGTCGGCGGTGCGCACCGGGCAGCTGCCGCCGGTGGACTCCCCCGACCGCGAGGTGGTGGTCGTGCCCGCCACCGGCAGCGGCGAGGCCGCCCGGCGGGTGGTGCAGCTGGTCACCGACTCGATCCCGCGGGCGCTGGGCATCGACCCGCGCAACGTGCAGGTGGTGACGCCGGTGCACCGCGGGCCGGCGGGGACGATCGAGCTGAACAAGGCGCTCAAGGAGCGGCTCAACCCCGGCGACGGCACGGTGTTCGGCTTCGACGTCGGCGACCGGGTGGTGGCCACCGCCAACCACCTGGACCTCGAGCCGATCGGGTTCGCCAACGGCGAGGTCGGCGTGGTCACCGGCACCGGCGAGGGCTCGCTGACCGTCGACTTCTCCTCCGGCCCGGTGACGGTGACCGGCGACGCGCTGCCCGACCTCAGGCACGGCTGGGCGATCACCGTGCACCGCGCGCAGGGCTCGGAGTGGCCGGGCGTCGTCGTGGTGCTGCCCCCGGAGGCGGGCGGGATGCTCTCCCGGCCGCTGGTCTACACCGCGCTCACCCGCGCGCAGCAGCACCTGTCGATCGTGCACGCGTCGGGGGCGGCGCTGGCGCGGGCGGTGCGGGAGGTCGACGTCCGCCCGCGGCGCACCCGCCTGGCCGGCCTGCTGCGCGAGAACCTGGACGCCTGACGCCCGCCTTCCGCGCGCGGGAGGCGTTCAGTCGCGGCGGGTCAGGCCCGCGCGCAGGGCGCACAGCAGCTGCGACGTCGCCGCGCGCAGCTGGCCGGGGCAGGTCAGCGGCCGCGGGAAGGGCACCCGGACGTCGCGGTGCCCGCCCGGCCGCTCCACCCGCAGCCGGTAGCCGAACCGGTCGACGCCCAGCGGGCGCACCGTCTCCCCCGGCCCGGCCGGCACCCGGCTGCGCAGGACGGCGAGCACGTCGGGGTGGTCGCGGTCGAGGTGCTGCAGCATCCGCGCCTCGACGGCGGCGAGCGGGTCGGGCCGGGCGGCGGCGAACTCGCCCGGCGAGACCTCGGCGCACGCGTCGCCCTCGCGCAGCACGACCTCGGCGAGGTCCAGCCGCAGCAGCGTGGCCGAGGTCCCGACATCGAGCAGCGCGCCCTCGGGGCGGACCTCGGCGAAGGCGACCGCGGCCGCCCGCCGGTCGACCTCGGGCACCGGGGTGAGCCAGCCGGCCAGCCAGAGGGTCGCCCGCACCGGGTCGCGCAGCGGCACCGGCGCGCGGTCGCTGACCATCAGCAGCGCCGTCACGTCCCGGTCCGGCGCGGCCTCGAGGGCGGCGGCGACCTCGCCGTCGGCGGGGACCAGCACGAGCACCTGCCCGGCGGCGGTGGTGGCGTGCGCGAGGGGGCGGCTCGGCTCGCGGCCGGCGACGCACAGCGCCGCGGCGCTGCGGGTCGCGGCGGTGCGGGCCCGTTCGGGGGCGCCGGCGACGGAGAGCGCCGGAGAACCCGGGCAGGTGGTCATGGCTCCCCCTCGAGACGACGGTAAGGGAAGCCTAACCACACCCACCGGCGGAGGGGAAGCGGAACGTCACCCGCCGTTGGCGGCGCGCGCCCGCCGCAGGTTGTGCCGGACCGTCGCCGGGAGCAGCGCCAGGTTGCCGATCGCCCCCGCGGCGAGCACCACCAGCAGGTAGACCACCGCGCCCGCGCCGAGCACGACGGCCAGCACCACCGCGGCCAGCAGGCACAGCCCGGCCAGGCCGAGGACGACGGAGGCGGCGCGGTCGCGCCCGGCGTGCGCGGCGTGCTGCTCGTCGAGGACGGTGAGCGTGGTGCCGGCCCAGTCGGCGGCCGCCGGGCGCAGCCGCGCGTCGTCGACGGGCCGGCCGCGGGTCACCGCCGTCTGCACGGTGTCGGCCTCGGCGCCGCTCAGCCCGTGCCGGGCGACCACCTCGGCGCGCAGGTCGCGGGTGCCCGGGCCGCGCAGGTCCGCCCAGAACCGGCGGCCGGCGAGCGACCAGGCCAGCAGCGGCAGCACGAGCGCGACGAGGAGCAGGAACACGAGCACGAGGGGCACCCGCCGAGCATGCCGGGCGGGTGCCCGCCCGGGGACGCGGCCACCCCGGACGGGTGTGCCGGACGCTCCGGCGGGGCACGGGGGCGCTGACCCGACCGGGAGGGGCCGCGTGCACGCACTGGTGACCAACGACGACGGGATCGACAGCCCGGGGGTGCACCTGCTGGCCCGCGTGGCGGCGGAGGCGGGCCTGGAGGTGACGCTGGCCGCGCCCGACCAGGAGTACAGCGGGTCCAGCGCCTCGCTGACCGCGCTGCTGCAGGGGAACCGGCTGGCGGTCCGGGAGCACGAGCCGCCCGGCGGGGGCGCCGTCCGCTCCCTGGCCGTCGAGGCGTCGCCCGCGCTCATCGCCTTCGCCGGGGTGCGCGGCGCGTTCGGGCCGCGGCCGGACATCGTGCTCTCCGGCGTCAACCGGGGCCCCAACACCGGCACGGCGGTGCTGCACTCGGGCACCGTGGGCGCCGCGCTGAGCGGCGCCACCCACGGGCTGCCGGCCCTGGCGGTGTCGCTGGCCGGCGCCGCCGACCCGGCCGCGGAGCACGCCTGGGCCACCGCCGAGGAGGTGGCCCGCCGGGCGCTGCGGTGGACCCTCGGGCACGCGCCGGGGCCGGTGGTGGTCAACGTCAACGCCCCCGACGTCCCGCCGGAGCGGCTGCGCGGGCTGCGCCCGGCCCGGCTGGCGACCTTCGGTGCGGTGCAGGTCGAGGTCGGCGAGTCCGGCGAGGACTTCGTGACGCTCACCTTCCACGAGACCCCCGACGGGCCCGTGCCGGGCACCGACGACGCCCTGCTGCAGGAGGGGTGGGCCACCGTGACCCTGCTGCAGCCGCCCGCCGAGGCGCCCGGGGCGGACTACCCGGGGCTCGACGGCGCCTGAGCGAGCGGCGGGCGCAGGCGCTCGTGCGCCCAGACGGCGAGCGTCGTCGGCGTGGTGGGTCGCCGGTGGGCATATTCACCACGATCGCCGTGCCGCGGGTCTGCTCGCCCCACGGACGATCCCTCGGTCAGACGGTGCGGTCGTCGTCGTCGAAGGGGACGTCCGCCTCCTGCTCCAGCACGTCGGCCTCGTTCGCGTCGACGTCGCCGACGGGGCGCAGCGGACCGGCCGAGCCCGGCGCGGTCGACAGCTGCTGCTCGAGCGCGTCGGCCTCGTTCGCGTCGAGGTCGCCGACCGGTCCCGCGTCGCCGGCCCCGGCGGGGGCCGGGGGCTCGAGGAGGGCCTCCTGCTCGGCGCGGTCGGCGTCGGTGGCGGAACCGGGATCGGTCACGTCGTCCTCCCTCGGGTGCGGATCGGGTCGCCGTCCATCCTGCCGCCGGTCCCCGGCAGCGGCAGTCCGGGAACCGGCACCCTGGTGACCGGCGGGTGTCCACCGTGGCAACATCGGGCGGGTGAACGCCGCCGACTGGGAGTACGCGCCGCTGCGGATCCCCCCGGGCACGTCCCGTTCCGCAGCGGCGACCATGTTGAGCCTCCAATCCGACGTCGGCGGGTGGGAGCTGGCCCGCCTCCAGCTGCACGCGGACGGCACCCGCAAGGTCGTCCTGCGGCGCCGCGCGCGGCTGTCCTACCTGCCGATGCCGGTCACCTAGCCGGCTCGCTGACGACGCAGGGCGTGCTCCCCGGGTGGGGAGCACGCCCTGTCGCGTCCTCAGGGGTCGCGTCCTCAGGGGACGAGGACGACCTTGCCGACGGTGCCGCGGTCGGCCAGCGCGGCCAGCGCCTGCGGCGCACGGTCCAGTGGGAGGACCTGGCCGACGAGCGGGTCGATGGCGCCCGCGGTGACCAGCCGGACCAGCTCGTCGTGGGTCTGCCCGATCACGGCGGGGTCCTTCTTCTTGTACAGGCCCCAGTGCAGGCCGACGACGCTGTAGTTCTTGACCAGCGCGTGGTTGGCCGGCGCCTCGGGGATCCGCCCGCTGGTGAACCCGACGACGAGCAACCGGCCCTCGAAGGCGATGCACTTCCGCGACCTGTCGAACACGTCACCGCCGACCGGGTCGTAGACGACGTCGGCGCCCTCGCCGCCGGTGAGCTCCTTGACGACGGGGACGAAGTCCTCGGCCGTGTAGTCGACGACGTGGTCGGCGCCGAGCTCGCGGCAGACCTCGACCTTGTGCGCGCCGCCGGCGGTGGCGATCACCTTGGCACCGGCGGCCTTGCCGAGCTGGATCGCCGCCGAGCCGACGCCGCCCGCGCCGGCGTGCACCAGCAGCCACTCTCCCGCCTGCAGGTGCGCCCGGCGGTGCAGGCCGACGTGCCCGGTCTGGTAGGTCAGGTACAGCGCGGCGGCCTTCTCGTCGGACAGGCCGTCCGGCACCGGCCAGGCGTCGCGGGCGTTCATCAGCGCGTACTCGGCGAACGCGCCGGGACCGCCGGCCGGGCCGCCGATGACCCGCCGTCCGTCCTCGGTCTCGCCGCACAGCTCCACGCCGGGCGTGAAGGGCAGCGGCGGGCGCTCCTGGTACCTCCCCTGCGCCATGAGGACGTCGGGGAAGTTCAGCGCCGCCGCGCGCACGCGCACCTTGATCTGGCCCTCGGCCGGGGTCGGCTCGTCGACGTCCTCCAGCCGCATGACCTCCGAGGGGTCGCCGAGCTCGTGTACCCGCCATGCACGCATGCGCCGACCCTGCCAGAGGCCCGGTGACGCCGGTCACCGGCCCCCGGCAGGAGCGGTCAGAGCATGGACGGCGGCCGCAGCGCCTCGGGGACGACGGCGGTCTCGCCGGTCGCGGTCTTCGCGCTGGGCACGCCCTTGAACTTGTAGGGCACGGTGCCGACGCCGGGCTGGATGACGTACGCGGCGCCGGGCTCGCCCGAGGTCCAGGCCATGACCATCGCGTCGGCGACCTCGGCGGCCGGGATGACCGGGAAGTCCGCGGCCTCGAACTCGTGCCGGATGCGGTCGATGATCGCGGTGTCGGCGAAACCGGGGCAGATCGCGGTGATGGTGATGCCCTCGCGGGTCAGCCGCGGCGCCATCGACCGGACGAACGCGATCGCGCCGCCCTTGGCCACGCTGTAGCCGGGGTCGGTGGGCATCGGCGACAGGCCCGCCAGCGACGCCGTCACCACGATCGCCCCGCCGCCGGCCCGCTTGATCGCCGGGCGCGCGGCCTGCACGCCGTAGACGACGCCGAACAGGTCGATGTCGACCACGCGCATGAACTCGTCGAGGTCGAGGGCGTCGTCGCTCTTGGCGGCGGAGATGCCGGCGTTGAGGTAGGCGGCGTCGAGCCGGCCGTGCTCGGCCTCCACCTGCGCGACGACGGCCTCGTTGGCGGCGCGGTCGGTGACGTCGAGGGCGACGAAGTGCGCGCCGAGCTCCTCGGCCACCGACCGGTTGCGCTCGGAGTCGAGGTCGGCGGCGACGACGGTGACGTCCCGCTCGCGCAGCTTCTGGGTGAGGGCGCGGCCGAAGCCGCCGGTCCCTCCGGTGATCAGCGCGACGGAACCCGGGCCGGGAGGTGTGGGAGAGGTCACCCCGGCATCACACCACGGGCGCGCTCCGGTGACGCCACCCCTCCGGTCCGTCCCCGCGATCAGGGCGCCGGGACCGGGACACGCGGGCCGGTCGCGGTCCGGGCGCCGTGATCGTCGCCGGAGTGCCGGGCGTCAGACGCCGCGCAGGAAGCGGTCGAGCACCCGGACGCCGAAGCGCAGCGACTCCACCGGCACCCGCTCGTCGATGCCGTGGAACAGCGAGGCGAAGTCGAGGTCCGCGGGCAGCCGCAGCGGGGAGAAGCCGAAGCAGCGCATGCCCAGGCGCTCGAAGCTCTTGGCGTCGGTGCCGCCGCTCATGGTGAACGGCACCGGCCGCGCGCCGTCGTCCTCGGCCGTGAGCGCCTCGGTCATCATGTCGACCAGCGGGCCGTCGAACGTCGTCTCCACGGCCTGGTCGTGGACGATCCACTCGCGCTGGATCCCCTCGCCGACGAGGCTCGCCAGCTGCCGCTCGAACTCCTCCTCCTGGCCGTGCAGGAAGCGGCCGTCGACGATGGCGCTCGCCGTCCCGGGGATGACGTTGGTCTTGTAGCCGGCGGCGAGCATCGTCGGGTTGGCGGTGTTGCGCAGCGCCGCGCCGATCATCCGGCTGATGCTGCCCAGCCGGGCCAGCGCCTCCTCCGGCTCGTCCGGGTCGATCTCGATGCCGTAGGCCTCCTCGACCGCGGCGAGGAACTCGCGCATGGGCGGGGTGAGCACGGTGGGCAGCCGGGTCGAGCCCAGCCGCGCGACCGCCTGGCACAGCCGGGTGACGGCGTTCTCGTCGTGGACGAACGAGCCGTGCCCGGGCCGGCCGCCGGCGGTCAGCCGCATCCACGCCAGGCCCTTCTCCGCCGTCTGGACGAGGTAGAGGCGCAGGTCGTCGCGGACGGTGATCGAGAAGCCGCCGACCTCGCTGATCGCCTCGGAGCAGTCGGCGAACAGGTCGGGGTGCTCGTCGACCAGCCACCGGGCGCCGAGCCGGCCGCCGGCCTCCTCGTCGGCGACGAAGGCGAGGACCACGTCGCGCGGCGGCTGCACCCCGGTGCGGGCCCACTCGCGCACCAGCGCCAGGACCATCGCGTCCATGTCCTTCATGTCGACGGCGCCGCGGCCCCACACGTAGCCGTCGCGCTCCTCGCCGGAGAACGGGTGCACGCTCCACTCGGCCGGGTCGGCCGGCACGACGTCGAGGTGCCCGTGGACCAGCAGCGCCGGGCGGCTGCGGTCGGCGCCGGGGATGCGGGCGACGAGGCTGGCCCGCCCGCGCTCGGACTCCAGGACCTGCGAGCCGATGCCGACCTCGTCCAGCTTGCCGGCGACCCACTCGGCGGCGACCCGCTCGCCGGCGCTGGTGGCGGTGTCGCCGGTGTTGGTCGTGTCGATCCGGATCAGCTCGCTGAGCAGCTCGGCGACCTCGGCCTGGGCCTGGACGGGACCTCGGTTCTCCACCCCGGCGACACTACGGGCCCGCCCGGGCCTCCGACGGGGACGGACGACCGGGTGATGCGACACAGCGGGGTACCAGTGCCCGAGGGGCGGAGGGCGTCGGGTAGTCTTGGCCTCGCACTCGTCCGGGTGGCGGAATGGCAGACGCGCTAGCTTGAGGTGCTAGTGCCCTTTATCGGGCGTGGGGGTTCAAGTCCCCCCTCGGACACCACGTTTTGCACACGCCTCGGCCGTGTTCACTTCGGCGACCAGTTCTCCGCTGGCATGGTGGTAATCCAGGCGTACTCCGAGCTCACCGTAGAGCGCGGCCTTGGTCTCGGCAGACGCCGCTGACAGGCGGCTGACCAGCAGAGACAGGTCGCCGAGCACTGCGGTGAGGTCCGCCCGGCTGAGCTCGGTCGGGACTTCGTTGTTGAGCAGTGCGAGGTCGGTCCGCGCTCGGGCGAGGTCGGCCTGGGCCTCGTTGATCCAGGTGCTCACGACTGCCGGATCGGCGCCGTGGGCCAAGGCGGCCTTGAACTGGTCGAGGCGTTGCTGCGAGTCGGTGAGGCGTCGCGTGATGGCCATTCGCCTGCTGTCCTCAGCAAGGGAACCGTGATCCGTCGCGCTGAGGTCTTCGACCAGGGTCTCGACGCCGTCGGGATCGAGCACCTTGACGAGCCAGTCGTCGAGTTGACGGACGAGGGTGTCCTCGCGGAGGTAGACGGTGCTCGGGTGTGCGGCTTGCTGCGATGGGACGAGATCGGCGGCGCGGCAGCGGTAGTAGAGCGTCGGTCCGCGGCGGTGACCTGACATGCGGCGGCCGCACAGGCCGCAGTGCAAGCGTCCACGCAGTTGGTACGGGCTGGTGGAGGAGCGGACTGTCCGAGGGCGCTCCCCCGCGCCCCGAGAGCCCGAGGTGAGGAGGTCCTGGACGCGCGTGAACGTCTCGTCCGACACGAGAGCGGGATGCGCCCGCTCGGTGCTGGTCACGACACGTTCGGGGCCGCTCCTCCGGAAGACGGTGACAGTCCCGGCGGCGACGTCCTTCGGGTCGAGCAGCCGCTCGACACGGTGCCAGCGGCCCCAGACCTGGTGGCCGAGGTACCGGGGGTTCGTGAGGACGGCGCGGACGGTGGAGGCCTGCCAGCCGTCCTTCAGCCGGTGGGTGTTGCGGTTCGGGTCGTGCGCCGACGGGCAGGGCAGCCCCTCGGTGTTCAGCCGTGCGGCGATCGCCCGGAGGCCCGTGCCCCCGACATAGAGGTCGAAGATCCGTTGCACCACCGGCGCCGTCACGGGGTCCGCTTCGAGCACATGCAACGTGATGCCGTCGGCGGCCTTGCTCGGGTTGGGATGTGGGCCGGCGCTCACGATGACGTAGCCGTAGGGCGGCCGGCCGCCGAGGAAGCGCCCCTGGTTGACGGTCGCCGCTTCCATTGCGCCGATGACCCGTCGCTGGATGCGTCGGCGTTCGCCCTTCGAGATACCCCCGAAGATGGTCATCATCAATTCGTGGACGTCGGAGTCGGGGTCGATCCTGCCGCCGACGTCTGGCACCCACAGATCGACGCCGAAGTGCTGGAGGACGGGGAAGGTGTCGCTGAACTGGGCCCCGTAGAACGCGCGCTGCGGCTCGCCGATGACCACCGCGTCGAAGGTGCGGCTGGGTGCGGCGATGGCTTCCAGGAGGCGCGTCGCCTCCGGACGACGCCGCCAGGGAAGGGATCGGCTGTAGCCGATGTCGAAGAACTCCTCGACGATCGCCCCGTGCCCCTCGGTGAGTAGCGTGGCCGCGCGCCGCTGCCAGCCGAGGCTGGTCTGCGGGTCCTGAAGGTCCTCCGTGGAGCAGCGGCCGTAGAACGCGAAGCGCGTCAGACCTCCGCTGGTGCTTCCGGTCGTGCTGCTGCTCGCCATGTGGCCTCCCATGCGTGTGTGACCTGCCCGACTGCAGGATCTAGCACGGGTCCGACAGGACAGGGCGGTCTCCGGAGGTCCGGACGGGTGACCCCTCGGCTCAGCGGCCTACTGAGCCTCGACGGCTGCTTCCTCAGGTCGGTATACGAGGCGAAGGTCCAACGCTTCGTAGAGGGCGGCCTTCTGTCCCGGCGCGGCGTGCTCGAGACACCTGCGGACCGCATCGAGGTCACCAGTTAGGCGTTCGATGTCCTCTCGGGTGAGCCGGTCCTCCGAGGCTTCATCCAGTTCCGCCAACGCCCCGCGTGCTGCGGCGAGATCCGCCTGGGCCTCCTCCAGCCACGTCACCACGAGAGCCGGATCGGCTCCGGCACCGAGGGCGGCCTTGTACTGCGACAACCGCTTCTCCTGCTCGGCCACCCTGCGCGTCATCGCCTGCCGCTGGGCCGTCTCTGCAAGGGACGGCCGGTCCGCGGCCAGGAGGGCATCGACCGTGGCCTCGAACTGGGTTGGGGCCAAGCGCCCGAGGATCCAGTCGTCCAGAGCAGGGACGATGTGGCCTTCCTTGACGTAGACCGTGCTCGGGTGCTGCACATCCCGCAGACCCGGGACCGCCTCCTTGGCGCGGCAGCGGTAGTACACCTGGCCGTGGTTGCGGTTGCCCTGCATCCGGCGTCCGCAGATCCCGCAATGGAGGCGCCCCCGCAGCAGGTAGGGGGCGGACGATGCCCGCGGGCTGCGGGACCGCCGCGGCCCGTTGGCGGCGGTCGGTGCGGCAAGGCGCGCTTGCACCTGCTCGAAGACGTCCGGCGTGATGACCGACGGGTGCGCCTTCTCGCGACTGGTCACGATTCGATGCGGCTCACTGCGGCGAAACCCCACCACAGTCCCTGCAGCAACGTCCATCGGGTCGAGGAGCCTCTCGACCCGATGCGAGCGCGCCCACTGCGCGTAGCCCGTGTAGCGCCGGTTCGTCAGGATGGCGCGGACGGTGGAGGGCTGCCAGCCGTCCGCGGCGCGGTGCGGATTGCGCTCGCGATCGTGCGCCGAGGGGCACGGGACGCCCTCCGTGTTGAGCCGCTCCGCGATGGCGCGCAGGCCCACGCCACGCAGGTAGAGCGTGAAGATGCGCTCGACGACGGGGGCCGCGGCGGGATCCAGTTCGAGGACGTGCAGTTGCAGACCCTCGGCTGCCTTGCGCGGATTGGGATGGGGGCCGGCGGGGGCGAGCCGGTAGCCGTAGGGAGGACGCCCGCCTAGGAACCTCCCCTGGTCCACGGTGGCCGCTTCCATTGCGCCGGTCACGCGCGCCTGCACGCGCTTGCGCTCCGCCTTGGACACGCCGCCGAAGATGGTCATCACCAAGTCGTGCGCATCGGAGTCCGGATCGACGGGACCGCCGATCTCGGGCACCCACAGAGTGAGCCCGTAGTGCTGGAAGAGGGGAAAAGTGTTGCCGAACTGGTTGCCGTAGAAGGCGCGCTGCGGCTCCCCGATCACGACGGCGTCGAAACCACGATCCGGACGGGCCATGGCCTCGAGCAGACGGGCAGCCTCTGGACGACGCTGCCAGGGCAGAGAGCGACTCTGGCCCAGGTCGAAGAACTCCGTGACCACTCGGCCATGACCCGCGATGAGTCGCTCCGCGGCGCGCAGTTGCCAGCCGCGGCTCGTCGTCGGGTCCTGCAGATCCTCGGTCGAGCAGCGGCCGTACCAGGCGAATGTCAGTCCCCCGCTGGCGGTCCCGTGGCCGATCGCCGGGCTTTCCGAGAAGCGGTTCATGACGCCTCCTCCATGTGATGAGTCGAAGGCACCGCGCCCGCAGCGGAGTCACCAGAACGCAGGATGGCCAGAAGGATCCGGGCAGCATCGGGCGTCAGGACAGGGAAGGCGGACCCGGTTCGAAAAGCGATCCGACTTTCGCTGGTGACTGCGGTTGAGCGGTGCATGAGCAGTCACATCGGCCGGCCGCGCGCCAATTCGGGCGATTCGGAACAGAAGATGCTCACCCGTTTGGGTGATTTCATGCCTCGAATGATGTTTCGGGCTTGCGAAACGCCACTTTCAACACTCCGTCGGGATGGTTCAACCAATGGTGGACCCATGGAAGGGACCCATTCCTCGCGATGGTGGCCCTGATGCCGCAGGGCGGTATTGCGGAGTCGGTCCCCTGCCGAACAGCGCTCAGGAACGCATGCCGGGTCGCCTGCCGGAGTGGGGGTCGGCCGACTCGGCTGAATCGTCGATCGGTTCCAAGGCTTCGGCGGCTGCGTCGGCGAGGCCCATGTCCTGCAGCCAGGCGATCAGGTCCCGCTTGGGGACCTGACGAAGCATGCGTTCAGGCGGCATCTCGGGTTGGGGGCGCTTGGGCCGTAGAGGCGTGGTCCGCTCCGGGAAGCGGTCATAGAGCGGCTGTGGGGCTGCGAGTGTGAGCACCAGGTCTTCGGCCCCGACCTCGATTGCCGCGGCTCGTACCTTGGCCAGGATCGTCTGCGAAGGACTGATGTAGAGGACGTGGGCGTACTTGCCTGTTCGCTCAGCGGTCCTCCGATAGGCCAACAGCACCCGCTGGTAGTCCCGTGGGTCCTTGTCCGTGCGCTCGTACTCGACGGCGATTGCTCCACGGACTCGCCCTCCGCGCTGTGATCCGACGGGAACGATCAGGGCGTCGGGAAAGGCACGGGACCCGTTCACGGAGAGGTAGCCGTAGACCGGCTCGTCGGGCATGTACGGCTCACCACCAGGCGCGAGAAACACTCGGGACTGCTCGCGTGCCTGATACTGCGCCGGCCTCCGCATCGGCGCCTTGTCCACGGCAGTGATCTCGCGTTCGGTCACGATTCGGACCGGACGGGAGAACCCGTCCGGGAGCCAGCCTCGACCGTTCTCCCAAGCGATCACGCAGTCATTGAGCAGCAAGTTGTGCTCGAGCGTGGCTGCCGAGGGGTGGGCGAGGTACTGCGTCTCGACGTCCGGATACACGTCGCAGGAGACGTCATAGCCGGCGCGGGTCAGTTGATAGACGGGCCAGCGAGTGGCTAGCGGGGTGCGCTTCTCCACCCACCCGAGGCGCTGCAGCCGCGACAGCAGCGCCGACACGGCCTGACGGGGAGGCATGGCCTCCCGGGGCCATACCCGCCGCATCACCTGCGGGGCGGTTGCCAGACGCACGCGAGCGAGCCAGCCGACGACCTCGAGGTCCCTCCCCTGCGGGAAGACCCCGCGCTCAGCCACCCCTCGGCGGGGACGCTGCTTCCGGGAGAGGTTCCCGGGCCTGGAGGTGGGTGCATCCCCGGCGGGGTCGGCGCGGGGAGCCGGGGTACCCGCGAAGATGTTTACCTCCCCGCCGCTCAGGACGAACGGGGAGTCGAAGGCGTTGCTGGTCATGAGGAACTCCGTCGTGGGAGGCAGGTGTCGTCGCCTCATGTGTCGACGGCTCAGGGCTCATGCTTGACGTTGCTCCTGTCGTTGTTCGAGCGTTGCCCCGGGACAACGGCAGCCATGTCGGGTTGGTCGGCAAGAAACCGCAGGTCAACCGGGAGTAGACGCTTCGACCGCGAGCCAGGTCGAGGGGCACCTGAGGGGCCTCCTCGCTCCGCTCGTCGGGGCTTCCGGTCGAGCGGTCCACCGGAGCGCTCCATCCTGACGGTCGCTGGCGGTGGCCCGGGCGGCCCAGGTGGCTTCCCCTGCGGGGGTCGCATCGCTGCGCTCGCTTCCCCGCAGCGTTCCCCCCGGCCTCTGAGGGGTGGCCCCGCAACGGAGGGGGCCTGGGTGGCCGGACTACCTCCCCGCTGACTGACGGCTCCCCTCCCCCGCGTGAGCGCCCCCAGTACGGCTTCCCTCATCACCCCGGCAGGCGGTCCTCCCTCCCCCCTCCCTCCCTCACTTCCCTGGGTCGCGGAGGAACCGGGTACCCCGGCTCCCCTCCCCCTTGTCGGGGTGATGTCGGGTGCCGGGGTCGGTGGCGTTCTGCCCCTCGATGCGTCGCACTGCGCTCGCAGGGCTCGCTCCGGGCCGACGCAGGGCAGGCCGCCACCTCGCCGCTGACGACGGCTCGGCTTCTCGTGCCTCCATCGGACGGCGCAGTCGCGCCCTGGGGGCGCTCCTGAGCGGCGCCGCGTCTGGCAGCCCGACCCCTTCGGGGCCGCGCTGCTGTTTCGCCTTTCCCCGCTCGGGCGCGCAGCGCCCAAAGACCGCAGCCTCGTGTGCCTTACCGCCGCCGCGTTGCGCGATCTCGATCTGGGTGCCTGGTCCCGGATCCACTCCGGTTCTTCCAGCGGACACAGCGGGGTAGCCGGTCCTCGGTCGCGCACCGGGGCTGCCACGGCGTCGGCCTCGCCGCCGTCTAACTGCCGGTTCACCAGTCCGGGACGCTCATCGGTGTCGTCCCGGGTTACCGATGGCGCCCATCTGTCCGAAGGCACGCTTTGCCGTATGTCGACCGGAACGGTGGCCGTGAGCCCATTGATCGCCCATCGAAGGCTTACCTGTCTGGTGCGGCTGGCGGCAATCGACTCGGCAGGGCTTCCGGTTCCCCGGCACGGAGGACCTGGGCGGCCTGGGGCATGTCGCTGCCATTCACCGTGCCGGGCCGGGCCGCTGTTGCTCGGCGGGGCGACCGATCAGGTCCGGCCGATCAGGTCCGGCCGATCGGTCAGGGCGAGCCCTGGCGAGGGCGTCGACGAGTGCGATCTCAGCCAGGCCGGGTGCCTGGGCGTGCCGCCAGTCGTGGGGCCATAGGAAGCCGCCGTTTCCGTGGTCCCGTGGTGGGACGCGGCGGCCTCGTTCACCGGTCCTCCGGGGGGCGTGAGGTGCGGGCTGGTGAGAGAGGACTGTTGACCGTCTCGACGGAGCGCAGGTCCGGCGATACCTTGCCGGGGCCTGCCTGGATCTGGCCCACAGTGCGAGTGTCCTCACCGTCGAATACGGTCACCGGCTCACTCTGGGTGCCCCTCAGCGCGCCGTCGTGGTGCCGAGACGCGGACTGCTTCCGCACCCGCTGCTGTGGAAGCAGTCCGGTGTACCGATCTGGACACCGGGCAGGGGCCGGTGGGTGCACGACCCCGATAGACCCCGCGCACCCAGCCGGGGCCGGGAGTGCGTGCGCTCGTGCCGCGAGCCGAGCGAAGCGAGGCAGCGGCCACGGCGCCGCCTACCCCGCAGACCGGCGACAGGCTCCGACGCGGGGTGGCCCGGTGGCCTCGACGCAAGGCGTGGGGCGCGCCTCCCCGGCGATCCTGAGTTCCGGCGGCCCGCCGGGGAACCTCCCCCGGCGTTGACCCCGACCGCCGGCCGGACGTCACAAGGCGGGTTGACGCCGTGGCCGGGGCGGTGCTGCACGGTGACGGGGGGGCGCGGTCATGAGGGCTGCGGCGCACACAGTCTGTGTTCCGGTTCGGCGCCGGTGTTCAGGGACTGCGGAGGGAGGCCGACAACCGACTAGACCACCAGGAACACAGACTGTGTCCGCGGGGAGAGGGAACACCGATGCCGAAGAAAAGGGGCGAGCCAAAGCCGCCGCCGATCCTGAAGTTCCAGACGTCGACGGAGTACGAACACGCCGAGCGCATCCGTGAACTGCTCGATCAAGCCCGCCTGATCGCCGCGACCGGCAGCGTCGGCGCCGTTGCCCGCAAGCGGCAGTACCTCAATGCACTCATCAACCCGCACGCCACCTCGTTCGTATACGAGGACCACGGAGGGCAGCGACGAGCCACGGTGACCCTTTCCAGCAATATGGCGCGGGATCGGCTCGACTCCGTCCGGGCCCTGCGCATCGACGGACGGACCCGCGAGGAGGTCGGTGATTTGCTGGGCGTCACCAAGTCAGCGGTGCAGGCTCTCGAGGAGCGGGCCGAGGGCAAGCGAGCCAAGCAGAAGCGAATCAGCCTCAAGGACGCCGAACGCCTGGAAGCGGTCAAGGTCGCCGATGCCGCGATGGCACCTCCTGTGCCGGCCCTCTGAACCGTCCAAGCGCGGGCGGGACCGCGTCGGCAGTGCCGTCGGACCCTGTAGTCCTTCCTCGAGTTCCCGAGATGACGCGCCGAGGGTGGGCTTTGGAGCGTCGCCGAGGGCTACTGAGGCCCGGCCGGGTGTCCACTGGTCCGCTCTGCCCCGGGACACCGGAGGCAGAGCGGGTGCCCGAGCCGACCTGGCTCCGGCTCGCGCACACCCTGGGCCGCCCGCTATTGCGGCCCAGGGGCCAGTGATCCCAGGGCCCGGCCATCAGCCCTGGGTTCTGGGTGGAGCCGTCTGTCATCCGGCTCCACCCAGTTAGGACCGTAGGGCCGCCCTACGACAGCCCCTATAGACCCCGCGTCTGCTGTACTCGAATCGAAGCGTTACGAGTTGCCCAGACGAGGTTCTGCCGCTCCAGACCCGGGGCGGCAGAACCGCCTCGCGGCGCGGAGGGCGTGGGATTCGAACCCACGATGGGTGTTACCCCATAGCGGTTTTCAAGGCCCCTTGCACACCGGACGCTGCGGGTCGCCGAGGGGCGCCAGAGGGCGTTTGTAGAGGTCACGGGGCAGCAGGGTGGTCGCCGAGGGTCACCTAAGGTCGCCACGGGTCGGGTCCGGCGTCAGCATTCGGTCAGGGCCAACGAGGAACAGTCCCTAGAGGGACGCAGATCACGGGGCTCCGCCGAGTCCTCGCGTGAGAGCGCGCTGGCGCCAGCAACGTATCGGCCTCGACGGCGAGACCCGCTGGAGACCGACGACGGCGGCGCGCTGGAACTGGATGGGCGGCCCCAGGATCCAGCGATCGAGTAACCAAAACGGCTCGTCTTGCTGCACCTTGTCGGTTGCCCCTACGATCCCCTCCCGGCCGCGTCACCCGATAGGGGATCGAGTTGAAGATCGTTGTAACGAAGCACGCCCCGCAGGACTCCGGACAGGCTCGGGCCTGCAACTGCGGCAGCCAGTCCGGCGGAGGCAACTGCGGCGGCAGCAACAAGTGCGGCGTGGCGACTCACGCCTCCGGTGAGACTGCACTCCAGCCGCCGCTCAGTTGACAGTTCACTGACTAGGGTCGAGATGCCGGTGGAGACGCCGGGGTCTCGACCCTAGTCATTGCGGCGGGAGTGATTGCACTCTCGCGAAAGGCTGGCCGTTGACGCGTCAAGAGACTGGTCCCCGATTCGTCGGCAGCGCGCTCGCCGACGGAGACTCGCTAGTCATCCACGGGCCCGCGGGCGAGATGCGACTGTCCGGTTCCCGCGATGAGATCGCGAGTGCGCAGGCGCTCTTGACCACACTTGATGGAACCTGGCCGCTGTCTCAGCGTGCCATGGCGAGCCAGGACTTCTCGCTCCTCCTAGATGGTCTGGTTGAAATCGGAGCGCTTCTCGACGACCAGGAGGCCTGGAAGCGGTTCCACCTCATGTCCTCCAACCCGCCGCCCGTCCTGCAAGAGCATGACCCCATGGACGCGTACCGGCTGCCTAGGCTTCGTCCACCGGGATCCAGCGTTCGCGAACTCCCGTCCCAAAGTCCTCTCGTCGTTGATACGTCACAGACACATCGCTACTCGGTAGACCTGGAAACGCTGCCTGCTGACCAGTCGAAATCCTTCGATGTGGCGGTCGACCTCGCCACGCAGGTCTACCAAGCGATGACGTCCGGGCAGCGACCTGTGGCCTCCGGCGGCGCCCTATACCCGCTGCACTTCTGGGCCATCGGAGACCTGGGCTCACCCGGGCTGAGGGCGATGCGCGCGGTTGACCATGACGAATGCGTGCTTCGAGATGCCGGCACCATCGCGGTAGACGATCTGTCGGCACTGTTCATTCCCGACGCTGGCGTCCAACACGCGATAGACGTTGGCGCTTCGATCCTCGTCATCGCAGCCGATCCAACCCGGACGACATACAAATATGGCAACCGCGGCTGGCGGTATGCACTTATTGAGACCGGCGCCGCGATGCATCACATAATGCTCCAGGCGTCATCTCTCAGTGCCCCTGTCCGCCCCATCGCGGGCTTCTTCGACGATGCGCTTCGCGATGCGGTAACGCGCCCCGCTCTGCCGCTATTGACGATCTTCGTCGGCGCACCGCCTGCATGACCGAGACTTGGTATCTGACGCCGTCGGCTCTTGTAGCAGCGACACCCACCGCCCTCCAGATTTCGCATCGCGGCACGCGGGTGCACATGGAGTGGGACGCGTCGATCGATCCAGAAGACGCTTGCTCGGCCCTCCGAGACGAAGGAACGAAAGGGCTGGGCGCGCTCGTCGGTGAGGATCCCGTGACATTGGAGCTACCGCTGCATGAGGCTGCTCTTCTGACGCAGAGCCCTCCGCCCGATCTGGCCGTCTCCGGGACCGTGCCCCTCGCCGTCGCTCTGAAGAACCTGCAGTCCAACGGTCCACCAGCAGGCTTCCTGATCTACACCGCCGACGAGGCGTTCATGTGGAGCGGTCAGACCACGGCACTGGGCAAGCAAGCGTTCCGGCTCTTCGTGTCGAAGTTAGCGGATCTCGACCGCTGCCAGGCTTATGGACTACTGGCGAGCGGATCTCAAGTCAGCATCTCGGGAGACCTTCCTGATCCACGCAGTCTCGAATTGGCAGCCGCAAGACGAGTCGAGTTTGACGGCGCCGGAGCCGTCGCACTGGATCTGCACAGCGGGGATGTATCAGGACTGGCGTCTTCCCTGCAGGACTTGTGGAGCCCAGACTCCAGTCGCCTATCCGTGACTACTGTCACGCAGGTTCAGCAGTTCGATGTACAACGTGGCCGCCCCTTGTTCTGGGTCAACGGCTACACGGCATTTTCCAACCTTTCCACGGTCCCCCCGATAGGCAATGGCTCAGCACCGGACTTCGATCACC
This sequence comes from Geodermatophilus sp. SYSU D00879, assembly GCF_054050375.1. Taxonomy (NCBI): domain Bacteria; kingdom Bacillati; phylum Actinomycetota; class Actinomycetes; order Geodermatophilales; family Geodermatophilaceae; genus Geodermatophilus; species Geodermatophilus sp. SYSU D00879. Next base: position 82,104 of record NZ_JBJGZF010000015.1, on the reverse strand, counting down.
CGCGGGTGAGCGGAATCGATGAAGACCTAAGGTTGGCGCACACCAAGTGCATAGCGGAGGGTAAGGAACGCTTCACCGGCGGAGACGTTCAGGTTTCAGAACTACTCTTTTCAAGCGCCGACCAACTTCCTGGGCCGTGGCTGCATCCCGATCGCGCTATCGACTACTCCGCTGCACAACGTCGCCGACTTGGGCTATCCCGCTTCGATCCACGGACACCGGAGTGGTGGGGGAAGGGCGAGGGCGCGGAGGGGACGGTTTGGTTACCGGCCGCCCTCATCTACTACCCCTTCACCAAACTGCCCTCATGGCTCCCAGCGTCCGCCGTATCCTCAAACGGAATGGCGGCTTATCCCACCTTGCGAGAGGCCACTCGCCGCGCATGGCTGGAGTTGGTGGAACGAGACGCGTTCCAACGCGTGCGCATAACGGGACCCACCTCGCCCCCTCAACGAGTGGTCGCGACAAGCCTGCCGCGTGACTCGCATCGAATCGTTGCCTACTTGTCCGATCGCTCTGTCACACACGTGATGCACTTGCCGAGCGCCGCAGGGCCCGCGGTTGCGCTGGTCCGGGCTGACGACGGTACCGCCATGGCGATTGGCATGGCGGCCGCCGATGACTTCTCGACAGCCGTCGCAAAGGCCGGCACCGAGGCATTGGTGCAACTGGCCCATCCGTTTACGCACACCGTGAGTCCCGAGGAGGTGGACAATCCTGGCGATCACGCGGCTTTATATCGCACCCCCGAGTGGCGGAGACGGCTCGATTGGATGACTACCGGAGCCCTCGCGGACTTCGAAGACATCCCGGAGAGCGCATGGGACGGGACTGTGCCCACGACGTGCTTACGTTATGTCTTCTCAACTCCCGACAGTGGCCTCGCCGTTGTGCGAGCCGTGGACCCAAGCCTCATCCCGCTCACGTTCGGCTACGACGCCGATCCGACTGGGCATTCGCCATTTGCGGAACTCCTACAACGGGCGGGACATGACTCGGAGGAACCGCTCGACCCACACCCATTCGCATAGGCGGAGAAGTGAGTAGCGAGATGACCGTATCCCGTCAGTACAGTGCCATGGCGCGTGTTTATGACGCTTGGATGGCTCACGACAGGCCGCCCTACGATGACTGGGCCGCATATATTGACCGCGTCGTACGAGCGGCCGCTACACCGACCCAGCGCGTGCTGGAGGTGGGCTGCGGTACCGGCGCCATGACGTCGCGGCTCCAGGCCATGGGCTGGGACATGGTGGGCTTAGACGCATCGCCAGACATGATCGAGATCGCTAAGGAGACGCAGCCGCCTGGGCCACGATTCTTGTCTATGCGACTTCCGGATCCACAGTTCCAAGAACTTGGGACATTTTCCGCAGCGATCGCTTGCTTCGATACGGTGAACTATCTAAGCCAGCCGGGAGATCTGAAGACCGTCTTTGGTCAGATCGGACACTCACTCCTGCCTGGGGGAATCTTCGTCTTCGACACAAACACGAGATTCAAACTGGAGACACTCTTCGGCAGATATCACTCAGGCGATGACTTCCAAGAGTTCGCCTACGTATGGAGGAACCGCTACGAGGCTTCCGAGCGGTCATGCCATATCGACCTGACGTTCTTCATTCCCACCTCCGAGGGACTCTACGAGAGGTTCCTGGAGCATCATGTCGAACGCTGGTTCCTACGAAGCGAGATCGAAGATGCCCTCGCGGCGGGGGGGATGAGTCTTGACCGCATAACAGTGGCCTATACCGAACAACCTGTGCAGGTCGACACGCCACGCGTCACGTGGATCGCGAGGAAGACCGACTCGGTGGATGGCCAGGGCGATATGCAGTGAGACCAACCATCGACGTCGCCTCGATCGGCGAGGATGCACTGCTAGAGGTCCTCGACCTCGGTCCCGGCTATCTAGTCCTAGCTGCCGAAGAACTTGTCGGTAGGCCCGATGCTGAGGTTTGGCAAGCCCTAGAGGGTGTCGCCTCACTGCTTGGCCACCTTCTACCGCAGGACAGGTTCGGCGGCATTCGGCACGTCATACAGGTCGCGGATGCTGGGATGCCGTCTCAAGAGATCTTCCCGACCAACCCCGAGTCCTTCGAGTACCACACGGACGGCTCCTATCTAGTTCAAGATCGCGCCGTTCGGTACGTGGTCATGTACTGCAGCCAGGCTGCGCCTTCAGGTGGAGAAACCCTGCTGCTCTCCGCTGGCGAGTTGCAGTCTTGGCTCCGTCAACACGCGCCTGAGGGAGAGGAGACGCTCCGTCAACCAGTGCCCTATCTCGTCGATCAAGACTTGTGGGGCGTTTCGCAGGAGCCCGTTGTTTGGGCTCCGGCAATATGGGGTGGGTCGACGAGCACATGTGCACGGATCCATCGCTGGCGCATGGCGAACAGCGGCGTCTTGACGCCGGATCTTCAGAACGCTCTGCACGCACTGGGGGACGCGGTTGAGTCGTTGCGTCCAACAGCGGAGATGATGCTGCAGCCTGGGCAGTTGCTCATCCTGCACAACGAGCGAGTCCTCCACGCTCGGCGGGCGTTTCATGAGGGCCCGGACCACAACTCCTCCCGCAGGCTCCTTCGCCTCTGGGTCGGAGCAGAACGCGCACAGTCGCTGGTCCCATCGTCGGAACTCGGGAATCCTGCCCGCGACGCGAACGCGGACCTGCCCTCATCTCTGCCGGGTGACAGCCCTCAAACGCCAAGGCTGCGCCGGCGTTTAGCGCCGTGAGGCTGGAGGTCGTCCCTACCGTCTGTAGAAGTGCAGTGCGGCGCTGGCGCTTCCTGCCTTTTCATGCGGCACGGCGTCGGGGAGATGCTGGACGATCAACAACCGTCAGACTTGTTGGTCCCGTCGCGCGCCCCCACCGTGTGGAGAGCCTGGCGTGCCCAACGACAGCTGCTCGCCGAGCTGAAGGCGGCCGGTCGCATCCACACGGTGCCAGAGCCTTGATCATCACTCGCTCGGGAAATCGTCGCCCGTGTCACGGTTGACTTCGGGAAGCATGCAGACGCGATGGATCATGGTGATTTTCTGAAGAGAAGGCGGTGACCACGGTGGACTACCCAAGTTATCTGCGAGCGATCGACCGTGCGGCCGAGGCCACCGGTGGCACGGCGGTGTCTCTCGCCGGTGGCTACTTCGGAGTCCAGCTGGTCGCCGACGGAACCAACGTGCTTCTCGCCCTGGACCTGGACTCGGACCAAGGTTGGGTCGCATGGGCTGAGGACCAGTACGGCGAGCGTTGCTGCGACTTCGCTGAAGAAGTCATCGGTCCGTGCGCCTTGGATCAGCTGCGGGCCCGGGCTCTTTCAGCCGTCGCCGGTCACGTGCACCGCTGACGTCGCGGGCGCGTCCGCACCCGAACTATCTCTAGTGCAGCGACGTGTCGCAGGAAGCCCTGGAGTGCACAGTCGACCGGCCACCACCCTGCGGCCTACCGGTCAGTCCTGCTTCAAGCTCGCTGACGTACGCGCTGTGCGATTTGGTCGGCCGCGACGCCAGGATCGTCGTGCTCCCACACGGTGATTACCTCCCAGCCAGCTTCCTCCAGGCGCTGGCGGGTCAGCTCATCCCTCTTCACGTTGGCCGTGAGCTTCTCTGCCCACCAGGCCGCATTGGCTCGTGGCTGAGTGCCGTGAACGGGACAGGCGTGCCAGAAGCAGCCGTGAACGAACACGGCGACCTTCGCCTTGACGAAGACGATGTCTGCCCGTTGCCGCAACCCAGGCAGGAGCTTGTAGTCGACGCGGTAACGCAGTCCCTTGGCGAACAGGCGCTTTCGCAGCGCGACCTCGGGCTTGGTGTCTCTCCGAGCCTGCCGTCTCATCCGGGCGAGCGCCGCAGCTGACGATGCTGGCGGTCCGTCAGCCATGGCCCCGGATCCGACGCCGACGGGCCAGCCTCATCTCACACCGTCGAGGCTGTGAAGTACCCGTGCTCACCGAAGAGCGCCTTGCGGCTCAAGTGCATGTTGAACGCTCGGCACGAGGGTTCGCCGACGTGCAGGCAGGCGCTGCATGCACCTGCCCCGCGACTGCACCCCGGGTCCAGAGGGCAGCGAGACTCGCTACGGACCACGGAATTCAACAAGTCGTCGAGGTCCGTCTCGAATACGGCCTGCAGTCCGCCGAGGACGAAGTCGCCCTTCGCGGCTGCGTACATGAAGAAGCCAAGGTGCGTCGGCACCAGGTACTCGCTGAGAGCGTCCCGGTCGATGCCGGCGAAGACGGCGGTCTGCCGGAGGAAGCGGTGGGCGACGCTGTGTACGAGCTCGAAGACGTCTCCGCCCACGGTCGGCTGCGTACGAGGATCGCCCGGCAGCGGCATGCGGGTGGCCCGAAGCAGTTCAGCGCGAGCGGCCGCAGGACCCGCGCTCGCGTCGAAGCCGGGCAGGTGGTGACCGCGCTGCAGCAGCCACGCGGCGACCCGTACCGGATCGAGCCTGAGGAAATAGGCCTCCGTTTCGGCGAGGTCGCCATGGAGCCTGTATCCGTTCCCGCGGCGGGAGCGGAACGGAACCAGGTGCGTCGCCCCGGCCTCACCCCCTCCTCGCGTGTAGCCGTACATGATGTTGAGGACGGGAAAGCGCTCGATCAGTTCGACGTCCACGAGACCGGCCGCCCTGAGTGCGGCCGGATAGTCGTCGGCATAGCGACGAGCGAGAACGCTATCGACGGGGGCTCCGACGAGATCGCCGGTGGTTATGCGCGACTCGGACAACGCCGTTGCGATGTCGAGGGCCTCGTTCTCGGCCTCGGCGCGCTGAGCATCGTCCAGGCCGGTGACGGACTCCGGTGCGTCGTCTGCTGCCAGCTGTCCTCCGGCCTCGGCTAGGTCTGCTGCCTGCTGAGCGAACGTCTCGTCGAAGTTGTCCCTGAGCAGCTTCGCGATGAAGGCCTCGCGAGTCGGGCGGCCCTGCATCGTCTCGGGGCTCCGAGCGGTCATGCCCTCGACCACCCACTCCAGGGACTTTCGGGCGCCCCCGACCGCGAGGAGCTCCCGCATACGCTCCGGGCGTGGCGGGTTGACGAGCACGGCGCCGCGAGGTGCGTAGACGCTGCGTGCCTTGTGCACGTTCCAGGAGACGGCGCCCTGTCCACATCCAGGGCACGATCGATTGAATCCCAGGCCCCGCATGAGCTCCTGCTGGCACGTGGGGCAGACGAACCGGATGTCCGATGCCTTGGCGCTGCGCGGGGCGACGAGCTTGACGTCGTCGTGGGCAGGACATCGCCGGATGAAGGGCTCGACGACTGCCCCGCAGGAGTGGAATCCGACGAAGTGCAACTGCCCCCACCTCTGGGCGCCGCACTTGCAGGGGCGGTCGGCGCGCTTGCCGATGCGCTTGCAGGTGTCGCAGACCCACACGTTGGGATACCGCTCGACGGTGACGCCGCGACGCTCGTCGAGTTCGACGACCTCTATCCGCGCGCCGCTGCGGAGGTCCGCGGCGACCCCGTTGTCGAGGCCTGCCTGCTCCCACGGCCGCACCTCTCGGAGGAGGCGGCGGCGGATGACATCGGGATCGACCGCCAGCGGCTGAGCGCTGGTCCACTCGACGACGCGGTAGATGCCTCGACGTAGGTCGGCGGTCTGCTGGGGCAGGAAGGTGCGAAGGATCTGCGATCCGGATCGCGTTCCCAAGTCGGTCATGATCGGCTCTCAGTCGTGGATCGGAGCGCTGGCTTCTACGTCGCGCAGGGAGATCATGGGGCGGTCGGGCAGGACGTCGGGCGACAACTTCGACGCGAGAGCCGGGTCCTGCATGTTGGTGAAGTAGCCGCCCAGCCAGATGCGGATCTCGTCCCGCAACAACTCGTCGACGGGTCCCTCGAAGCCGAGTGCCGCCGCGATGACCTGTGTCTCCGACGCAGCGGAGAGTCCGTTGTCGCGCACGAAGTCACGCAGAGCCCGCACGGTGGTCAGTCGCTGGTTGACCGCGCGGGGCTCCTGAAGGGCGAGGCGGCGCGCCTCGACGATCCCCGGCAGCGTCAGACGCAGCACCCTCCGGCTCCGGCGTGTGATCGGGATCGGCTCGATGAAGCGGTCCCCCTGGGTGACGAACGCTCCGAACTGTCTGAACACCTGAGCGTCCCGCTCGCGTCCGATCTTGTGCAGCACGTGGACGAGCCCTGGATAACGGCGACCCACGCGGGCGGAGGTCTGGATGAACTCCGCTGTTCCGAGTGGCAGGCCGAGCATCACCATGGTGTTCAAGCGACTGACGTCCACGCCGTGGGACAACATGCTGCTTGCCGCGACCACGTGGATGCGGTCGAAGAAGTCGTCCTGGGGCTTCTCCAGTTCGTCGAGGATCTGTCGGACTTCGTCGAAGTCGGTCTGTCCCGTGAGCTGAACGCTGTTGAGGGTGCCCTCGACCGTGCTGTTGCTGCTCAGGCTTCGCTCGGCGGCCTCTACGTCGTAGAGGGTGGATCCATAGATCACGTCGGTGCCGTAGAGGTCGAGTAGTGCGGCCGCGTGGACTGGTTGGATGTCGGCTTCCGCGCACACCACGGCAGGTTCGGTGACGAGGCGCCGCACCGCCTTCTGCATGACGTCGACCGTGCGGTCGGTGACGTGCTCGAGGGTGACGCCGCGAGGGGCCACGGCGACGAATCGTCGGAGCGGTTGCGGCGTGGGTCGACTCCAGAACGACTCGCCCGTCCTGGGGCCGGGTTGTGGGAACACTCTGCCGCGGCGGCGGTAGAGGACCTCCACCTGTCGCTGGTAGCCGGTGAGGGTCGCACTGGATGCGATCACCTTGCTCGGTGGCCCCTGGAGATCTTGCTGGAGGTGGTCCAGAAGGCTCTCGTAGTGACTGTCGACCGCTCCCAGGCTGTCCCGCAACAAGTGCAGCTCGTCCTGCAGTCGGAGGGTGGGAGCGAAGCGGCGCCTCGGCATGGGCAGCTCGCGTCGTTGTCCGGTGCAGTCGGGGACCAGACAGCCGTTGGGACGGGCGCTGCGAGGCGCGTAACAGTAGCCGTGCCCCGGCTCGCTGCAGATGCCCAGCGGTGGCCCGACAAGACCCCGCATGGCGGCCTGGAGACCGAGACTGGCGGCCTTGTCCAGCGTGCCGAGGACCACGGTCGGCAGGAAGCGGAAGACTTCCTGGTCGACGACGTAGACGGGCAGGGAGCGCTCGGGCCACGGGCAGTCGTCATTGGGGCACTCGTGAGCGAGGCGCCAGAACCTGCGGTCGAACCGCATCTTCAGGTCCCCCCGGCAGAAGGGGCAGTGCATCAGCACTTGGTATCGGTCGGGCATCCCCGGGCTGTCCGGGTCGGGGTCGTCGTCCGATGCCTGCGGTACCACCTTGTTCGGCGTGCCACCCTTGCCGACGAGGAATCCGAGGCTGATGGGGGCGCCGCGGATTCCCTCTCGCCGGCGCACCAACTCGGCGCCGGCGAGTGCGTCCGCGAACCGCTGGGTCTGCTGCAGCGAAAGCAGCCGCAGGGGAAAGCGTGACCAGGCGGTCAGACCGCTCGACTTGCCGGTGATCCGGTCGTGGAGCGCGGCCGTTACCAGCAGCCCCAGGTAGGTCTCCGTCTTTCCGCCACCGGTCGCGAACCAGACCGTGTCGACGACGTCTGCGTCATGGTCGGGGTCGGTGAGGCTACCGATGGTCTGGAGGAGGAAGCCGATCTGGAACGGGCGCCAGTCGATGTATCCACGGCCCTGGGCGCTCAGCCCGATGGCGACGTTCATGAGCTCGAAGGCTCTGCGCAGGTCGGGGTCCTCTTCGAGCAGTCGGAGTCCGCCCTCCAGTCGAGACAACTCGGCGAAGACCTCGGCGGCTGCCCCGCGTGCCTCCGCGAGGGTCTCCGCGTTCCAGTCGCTGTCTCGGGCGCGGGTCTCTAGGGCCTCATCTGACCAGTGCTCCTCGTCGTACTCGCGGAGGGCGGCGACCAGTTCCCGCATCGGGGGAAGGCAGTCCTCGGCGAGAGTGGAGAACTTGAGGTCCGGCATGGGGCGGGGGCTGTTCCAGAACGCCGGCCGATATGTGGTGACGGTGACCGTGTCAGTGGTCTTGAACCCCTGCGGGGTCTCGTCCGTCAGTGCGATGCCGACGTTGATGCCGTAGGCCGGGATCCGGCGGTCGTAGCGGAACGAGTCGGGAAGCTGCTCGAGCTCGAAAGGCGTCGTGTCCAGGCCGCGAACCTCCAGCCCGGTCTCGTACAGGTGTGTGTCTTTGAGGACGGGATGCTGTTCCGGGCTGGTGTTGACGAACTGAACGACCAGCTCGACGACACCGTCACGGTCCTCGACGTCGACCCTGACCTCGGCGGTCAACCCGTCTGCTCCGGCGTCCGTCAGTGCCTCGGCAAGCTGTCGCCGGCCTTCGACGGTCTGCCCTGTCGGCTGGACCTTCACCGGCAGGCTGACCGTGACCTCGTCGCTGCGCCTCCAGGGACCACGCGGGTCGGCGACCGCGCCCTGGGGGTCGCGCAGCCAGGCGCGCATCCGGAGCGTGACGTCCATGCTCCAGGGGCCGGCACCCACCGGCCGAAGCCTGATGCCGATGGCGCAGGGGTCGAGCCTCTCCCCACGATCGCCGAGAGGGCTGTTCTGCACCTCCTCCCCGCTGGCGAGTCGCCCCAGCCAGAAGGTGGCGCCGGGATCGACGTCGAGACGTTCCAGCCCGTCGCCGCGGCCGGCTGCGGTGACGGCCTGGTCGAGCCAGTCGAGGAAGCGATCGGCCGCGACGTCGAGCGGCTGGTCCTCGGGTGTTGCCATCACGTGCTCCCTACCTCGCCAGCGTTTGGCTGCTGGACCGTTCGTCTCGACGAGCTCGCTTGCGCTTGCCCTCACCCTCGGTCTCGTCCTTCGATGCCGGCGGGGGCAGCGGCCTCGTCCGTGAGTGATCGATCAAGTACTCGTACAGAGGCAGGCACTTCGGATGGCCGCGAAGGCTCGTGAAGGCCTTGCTTTGGATCTGGCGGATCCGTTCTCGGGTCACCCCCAGGTCAGCCCCGATCTCGTCCAGGGTTCGTCCTTCTTCCCCGGTGTCCAATCCGAAGCGCTCGGCGAGGACCCACCGCGCCCGGGGCGAGAGTCCGGCGGTGAGCAGCGCGGCCACCTCCTTCTTCAGCGCCAGGGCGAGCAGACGCTCCTGCGGGTCTCCACGCCCGTCCTGGTCGGCCTCGTCGGCGAGCAGGTCGCCCAGGGTGATGTCCTCGTCCCCGACTGGCCGGTCCAGGCTCGCGAGCCCGTGTCTCCAGAAGAGGAGGTCCTTCGCCAGTTCGACAGTGCACCCGAGCTCCGTGGCGAGTTCGACCGGCTCGGGTTCGCGCCCGAGCTCCAGGCGGAGTTCGGGAAGGACGCGGCGAAGACGGACGAGTTTCTCGTGGGCATGCACGGGGATGCGGACGAGCCCGCCGCGGTCTGCGATCCCCCGCTCGATGGACTGCCTGATCCACCAGGTGGCGTACGTGGAGAACTTGTTCCCCATGCCGGGATCGAATTTGTCAGCGGCACGCATCAGGCCCACGTTGCCGTCCTGGATGCGGTCCTCCAGGTCGACGCCCGACAGTGAGTAGCGCCTGTGCTTCGCGATGGAGACCACCAGCCGCAGGTTGGCCCGAACGAGATCTCCGTGGGCCCGCTCTCCCGCGGCAACGAGGCGGCGGAGATGAGGTTGTTCACGTTGGGTGACGTCGGTGGCGGCCAGGCGCGCCTGCGCTTCCTGCCCCGCACGAATGGCGTTCCCGAGCTGGACTTCCTCCTGGGCGTAGATCAGGCGGTGCCGGCCGATTTCGCGCAGGTAGACCTTCAGAGCGCTGTCACCGGTCGCCGTACCCTCCGCGGCCTCACCCACCTCATTCGCGGGCCGGGGCTTCCTCGGACTGGCGACCTCGACGCCGAGCTCGTCGAGCTGGAGGAGCACCTCGCTCGCCTGCGCCCCAGTGAGTTGTCGACGGACGACGAGTTGCTGCACCGTCGCTTCGTCGAGCTGCCCGCCCATGCGCAGCCAGTCGTCGTGGAGGTCCTCGACCGCCTGGGCGACGACGGCGTCGTCGTGGGACCGCGAGGTGCTGGTCGGCTCGGGAGGGATTGCGAAGGGATCCCCACCGTCGTCCCAGCCATCCAGATCACCACCGGTCTCGAGTGCGCCGGGGCTCTTCGTGGCGCCAGCTCCACTACCTACGACGGCCGAGCCGCGCGACGACTCCGACGGCAGGGCGCTACGCGAGGTCGTCGGAGGGGTCGACCGCTGGTCACGGGCGGCGGGAGTCAGGCCAACCTGCCCCGCAGCTCCCGCAAGCGCGGCCTGTATGCCGACATGCTTTCCCGCTCGCCCCGCTGGAGCGGTCGCGACGGAGAGGGCCTCGATCAACGTCTCGGCGTCAACTGACTGAACGCGCAGGAGCCGATGCAGCTCAGCCGGGGTTGGGGGCCGACCCAGCACACCGGCCAGTCGGACGATCTCCGCGCGAAGCTGCTCGGCAGCATGAGGCAGCTGCGGGCTGCTTCCAGCCTTCATCCCGCCACCCCCCGCTCACGACACCGACACTGGGGAGGACCATAAGTCCGTCCACCGACAGAATCGGCAGTCCCAAGGCCGAGATGACTCGGCGGCCGCCCAACGCCCGGCAGCTTCACCGGGTCGGGTGAACGTCGCGCCAGGTCGTGTCGGGCGCTCATGCCAGACCTCGCAAGCGAATGACCTGGGCGAGCTAGGTCGTCAGGACACCGACGAGTGGTAGAGCGCCGCCTTGATCTGCTTTAGCGGTCACGTGCAGTTGAATCTGCCTGGACGGGGCGAATCGGCACTCCGACGTCCAGCGCAACCGGTGCCGCCTATTGGGCTTACGCGCCCTCAGTGGCGGGCCAACGCGCAGTCGACCGACCGCGAGATCAACGGAGACGATGCAGCGTGACGGCACCGAAGACCGTGGGCCACACCGCCCAAGCCGGGCTCGACGAACTGGTCAGCGCAGTCGACCTGGCCGCTCCCAGCACGACGAAGTTCGCACGGCTCGAGACGTGGCTTGCCAGCTTGATGGGCCTGAGCGCCGACGACGTCGTGGTCGCCACGATCAGCAAGGCCGGGAATTTCAGCGTGCGAGCGAACCAGTCGCAGCGTGCTCGCTCGGCGGCGGTCTTCGTCGGTGTCGTCCCGGAGGCGGGCGAGGTCCCCGCCACCCGAAGGGCGGCCACCGCCCGAGTCGAGGCCGGCCTCTCCCCCTCGGTCCTGCTCATCGTTCGTGGCTCGGGCGGTACCTGGGATGCCTCGTGGGGAGTCATGGAAAGGCACGCCGATTCGCACCCGTTCGAAGCGCTCCACGACGCGTTGGGAACCGAGGCGGAGAAGGTAGAAGGCCGCGTCGTAGACCAGTCGATCGCCGGGAGTGTGCCCCCTCCGACCCTTCCCGGCTCGGTCCCGGTCACACGGTTGGCGCTGGATCCTCGTACGAGGCGGATGCTCCGGCGCGCGGTCGCGAGCCGGCCTGCAGTGATGCTCGTCGGACCGCCGGGAACGGGGAAGAGTCAACTGGTCAGCGAGCTCCTCGCCGACGTGGCGGCCGACCCCTCGGTAGTGGGCATGGTGACGGGACACGAGGCCACGCTGGTCACTCCGGACGAATCCTGGACAGCACGTGAGCTGGTAGGCGGCGAGACGATCGACGACCAGGGGCGGTTGCGTTTCGTCCCGGGAGCGGTGCTGCGCGCCATCACCGAGGACCGGTGGCTGGTCTTGGACGAGGCGAACCGGGCCGATCTCGACCGCGTCTTCGGTCCGCTGTTGACATGGCTTTCGGGCCAACCTGTGCAGGTTGGCCGCACGAGTGGAGAACCTGATGCCGGCCCGATCACCCTGGGCTGGGGCGAGGGGGCGCAATGCGCCGTCTTGGGCGCGGAGAACCTCCGATCGGACAGCCCCGGCCCCGAGCCGGTGCAGTACCTCGCCGGGAGCGACTGGCGCCTGCTAGGGACCTACAACGCTCTGGACGCTCATCGAGTCTTCAAGTTCGGGCTGGCTCTGGGACGGCGCTTCGCCCACGTACCAGTCGGGGCACCGGACACGGAGGGCTTCCGTGCAGCTCTCGCCGGGCGGTTGTCAGTACTGCCCGAGCGTCTGCAGGAACAGGTCTCGGAAGGCCTCACTGCCATCTACGACGCCCATCGTGAGATCGAGGGAGCCGTCCTCGGGCCCGCCGCGTTCCTGGAGATTCCCACGTACCTGGCAGGCGAGGAGCCCGGATCCCCGAACGGCACGGAGCTCCTGGCCGAGGGCTACGTGTCAGCGGTGGGGACGTGGTTGGCGCGGCTGGAGGAGGAGCAGCTGGACGCGCTCGGTGTCCGGCTCGCCGCGGAGGACGTGCTGGGCGCCCAGTGGGAATGGGTTCGCTCGCAACTGACAGCGCTGCGTTGACCGAGGCCCGGAACGGCCGCGGTGGCGAATCAGGGGCGAGTGCACCGCTGCCCTGGCATGGGCTACTGGAAGTTCTGAGTAGCTATACGGGTAAGGGGCAGCTGTACTCGGCGGTCGCCGCTGCGCCCGGACCAGACGAATGGACCCCCGACGACGTCCGCCGCCGGGCTCGACGGCACCTGTTCGAGGACTGCATTCCTCTGCTGCGCCGGCTGCCAACAGCATCGACCTCGTGGCTGGAGGCGCTTCCGGCAGAGCTCCTCACCGCTCGGAGCGTCACGGCTGCCCTCTCTGGTCGCGTCGACTGGGCACGCACCCGCGTTCGCGGTTGGCCGGCGACGGGCTTCGTCACCCGGGAACGACGCCGGGTGCCCGACCGGAACCTCGTCGAAGTGCTCTGCTGGACGGCGGACCGGCTAGAGCGAGTGCGCATGGATGCGTGCACCATCTCGCCCCAGATGGATGCGGCCGTAGCCCGTCAGATCGACGCGCTGCAAGGAGCTCGCCTGCACCTGCCGTCGGGGGCGGACGTCCCTCCCGACCGCAGCATGCTGGCATCCATTCGTGGTGCCGGAGCGCCGTGGAGCGCCCTCGCTCACCTCGCTGAAGCGCTCCGACAGGAGGATCGAGACCTCGAGCAGTTGGCGAGACGCATGCTGCTTCCCGATCCCACCGTCCGAGGGCGGCTGTTCCAGCTGGGATGTCTGGGAGTGGTCCTCCTCGCGCTGCGGTCGGCCGGCTGCCTGGTGACGAGCCGTCGCCCCCTGGGGTTGGGCAGTGGGCCCAGTCATCAGGCTGTCGACCGACAAGGCAGGACCTGGGACATCTGGTTCGAGGGCGCGGGCGTATGGACGTATTACGGCTGGTCCAGCCCATATCGCCGTTTGACGCGTCCCTTGCCGTCGGCTTCGCAGCCCGTGGGCGCGGACTTGGCGATCGTGCTCCCCGGACAGATCGCACTCGCTGTGGAGTGCAAGTACACAGATGATCTGACCTACGTCGTCAGAGACGGATACCACCAAGGGATGACCTACCTGGCCGAGCTGGCCGAGGTGAATCACCTGGCCGCAGTTGCCGTGGTCGGTCCAGACGGAGTGGTGCCCATGAGCACCAGCACGTCGACGGCTCTAGGTTCCGCCAGCCTGATGCCCAGCGCGGCGCTCGGGAGCTGGGTCGTCTCCGCTGGGTCCCTCGACGCCGTCTGAACGGGCGCAGAGCTCCAGCGCGCTGTCGCGGCATCGCGAGTTAACGTCCACCACGCCGCCAGCATCGTGCGCCACAGGCTCACCGCCCACCTCGCCAACCCGCCTCCTACCGAGATCTGTCGGTGGGGTGGGCGATGATGACGACGTGAGCGCATCGATGACCGCTGTCGGACTATTCGCGGGCATCGGTGGCGTGGAGGAGGGGCTACGACGCTCGGGTGCCGCAGAGGCAGAGCTGCTCGTGGACAACTGGGAACCCGCTCAAGAGGTTCTACGTGTCCGGTTCCCCGACGCCAAGCTCGAGGGCGATGTCGCTGACCTGAAGTCGCTGCCGAAGGTGGACCTCCTGTCGGCGGGATTCCCCTGCACAGACCTCTCACAGGCCGGCCGGACCGCCGGCATCACTGGCAAGGCGAGCGGCCTGGTGGCGCACGTCTTTCCCCTCCTCGAGCAGGCCGATCCGACCTGGCTGGTCTTCGAGAACGTCCGCAACATGCTCGTGCTCGACGGCGGCACGGCGATGCGCTACCTCGTCGGCGAGCTGGAGAAGCTGAACTACCGATGGGCTTACCGCCTGATCGACAGCCGCAGCGCCGGCGTCGCACAGCGTCGCCAACGAGTCATCATGGTCGCCAGCAAGACCGAGAACCCTGCAGACGTGCTGCTCGTCGACGACGCGGGGGAACCGGCCGAGGAGTCGTTCTCGGCCGAGGCTTACGGCTTCTACTGGACCGAGGGACTACGAGGGCTCGGCTGGGCGCGGGATGCCGTCCCCACCCTCAAGGGCGGAAGTGCTCTCGGCATCCCGAGTCCGCCGGCCATCTGGATCCCCTCAGCTCCCAGCGGTCGTCGGATCGTCCTGCCGACCATCGAGGAAGCAGAAGCGCTTCAAGGTTTCGACCGGGGGTGGACCGACCCTGCTGAGCGGGGGCGCTCCAACGGGCCCCGCTGGAAGCTGGTCGGCAACGCCGTCACGGTGGGAGTCAGCGAATGGCTCGGAAGGCGACTGTTGGAGCCCGGCTCGCACGACGAAACCGGGGCGGCCCGCGTCACCGGCGGGCGCTGGCCCAAGGCAGCCTGGGGCGCGAACGGCGAGGTCTACGCCTCCCCCGCCTCGATGTGGCCGATTCGCGCTCCTTACACCGGCCTCGTCGACACGGTCGACGTCGAGACAGCGCGTCCGTTGAGTCTCAAGGCGAGCAGCGGCTTCTTCAGTCGCATGCAGAAGGCGAAGCTGCGGTTCGACGAGCGATTCCGCGCGGATATCGCCGACCACGTTCGCTCCTTCGCCTGACACGACCTCGTGTCGCGCGGACGGAAGGTGGCTGCTGAGTCGATCCGAGGCCAACGCAGCGTTACACGGCCTATCTCCGGACCGCATGGACGCGAGGAAATCGATGACCGACCCGCACGGCCCTGCCGCGAGCGGACGAGCGACCGACCTTGCCGCATGGCTGCGCAACGAAGAGCTCTTCTTCGAGCAGCTGGATGCCGGGCACCAGTACGCGCTCTTCGTCGGCTTGACCCTCGTGACTCGCGGTTTCACCGTGCAAGTCACTCCAAGTCGTAGGCGAGAACGGGTGGAAGACCGCCACGCCTGGGCGCAGGAGATCGACCTGTACGTCGGTCGCACCTGCATGGATCCCGAGCACCACCACCATTACGGGCGTATCCCGCTCGAGGTGAAGTCGCGCAAGCTTGAGTTCACCTCTGTCGAGGACTACCCGCGTCCTCCCGCTTTCGTAGACACGAAGTCCGGTTGGGACAAGAAGGATCCGAAGCCCAATGCGGTGATCCTGGTGTCGCAAGCGACCAAGGCGATGCTGGTGATCCGCAGCTCAACTTCGGACAGATGGGGAACAGTGCAAACGACGGACCGAGTTCGTCACATCACGGACGTTTGGCTCACGTGTCCGCAGGACGCAATGCAGAGCTTCGACGACTTCTGCGCGGAGCTGCGCCAATACCTGGGGCCGTGCCGCTTGTAGCGCGCAGCCTGAGGACACTGGTCGCAGCTGGTCGTCCGCCGGCATGGCGCCGATCGTCATTCGAGCAGCCCAACGTCGACCGAATGACGACCAGTGGACCCGATTGGCTGCCGACTGCCCCTTTGCGGTGAAGGCTAGGCGCACCGCCGCGATCTTGTCCGACCCGAGTGCCATTCTCGACGGTGTCCCGAAAGCGGGCCGTTGGAGGGATGCGCGGTGGGCCTGGGAATCAACAAAGACTTGGAGCCGCTTGCGCGCGCCCTTCAACGCCGCGGCGGCACTGTGACTGTGACTGGCAGCAATCACGTCCGCTGGTCCCTCGGGGACTGGATCTACATGACAGGCCTGACGATGAGCAGCTCCAGCGCTCATCTCTGCCGCCGAGTCATCGAACGACACTTAGCCTCACTCGACTCACCGGCCCAGAGCCACGTCGTCGTCGGTCCCACCATGCGCGGCAAGTTCGAGGTGCACGGCACCGACGGTCCAAGTCGAAATGGCAATGGCTTCCCGCGGACATATAGCACCCGGGACGCTGCTCGGCGGGCTGCTCGCGCGCTGGATCGTCAAGGCGACCCCGCGACCGGACCGGAAAGCCGCACCATCTGAGGAGCTGTTCGTCCCCGGGCGCACAACGGGAGGCCACCACTCCTTCAGACCGGCGGGACACGTCCTCATGAACCAAGCAGGTCGAGGGCATCCGCGACACGACGCCCCGCTTCCACGAATCTGGATACATGGGTAGTCGAGTCGACTCGCTGGTTCTCGTTCCTCAGGACTCGCCAGGACTCCGCGTTGGTCCCCGCCGAGCCGCAGGGCCCCCGGTATGACGCCCCTTCCGCGACGGGGGAAGTCAAGCTCGGCAGCCTCCCGGGGGCACGCGAGAGGGCTTCTCGATCTCCTCAGCCCTCGGTATGGGCGAGGCAGCAGGCGAGGACCTTCACCGCGCCAGCGCTGCGGAGCGCCCGGGCGCAGGCGCGCAAGGTGCCGCCCGTGGTGGTGATGTCGTCGACTAGCAGCACCGTCCGGCCGCGGACACGGGCAGCCTGGCGCCCAACTGTGAACGCCTCTTGAGACGCCTGGCGGCGCTCCTCGCCGTGCAACTTCTTTATCTCGATGTGCGCCTTGTCGGGCCGCCACATCAGTGCCTCGGGTGCCTGTGGCACAGCCAACATGCTTTGAACGCCGCTGGCGAGCTCATCGGGGAGGCTGGCCATCCGGTCGGCGTAACGCGACGGGTTCGGCGGCACGGGTACGACCGTTTCGGCGAACTTCAGCAAATCGGTGTTCTCGATGAGATACCGGCAGAAGTAGCCGACGGCCAGCCGGTAGATCGCCTCGCGTTCGGCGTCCTCCTCCGGAGGGGCCTTGCTCATCCTCAAGTAGCGCGACCACGGTGCCTCGGCGCGGTCCCCCCATGCGTAGTAGGCACCGCAGGCGTGCACTTCGTCGACGTTCGGACGCAGTCGGCTCGGGCTCAGCCAGGACGGGGGCGGCACCTTTGCCGCGATGACGTCGAAGTGCGCCAAGGGAAGAAGCGGTTCTCGCTTGCGCAGCAGCCCGAGTCGCTCCTGACGGGCTGGGGTGGGCTCGTACCGCGCGGCCTGGGCGGCCGCCTCCTCGGCAGCGCCCCACCGCTGGGCGTTCGCATGCTCCCGCGACAGCGCGTCGCGGCAGGCCGCCGCTAGTTCCGCTGGCCGATCGACGGCAGCGATCGCCTCAAGCCATTCCCACGCCGCGGCGGCGTCTCCGCCGGCCAATGCGGCCGTTGCTCGATCCACAGACAGGGCCACCAAGGGCAAGGTCACGACAGCGAACTTATGGCGTAGGGCATCAACCGGTCCCGTCTCTTCGGCGCGTTTCGCCCGACCTCGTGACGCGGGCGAACTCCCCAAGGCCTTCTCGGGCCCGTCGTGCCCTTGCTGGACCCGCGCGGCCTCCGCGGGTTCATGTTCGGAAAATGCCAGCCCCCTGTCGCGTGGGGGCGTCGCGGCGTTGGGCCCGTCTTGCCCGGGGCTCTGTTTCTGGGTTCACCCCGTTCCGAGCCGGGCACGGCGCTTCGGTCCTGCGCTGTCAAGGAGGGTCCAAAGCCGCGAACTTCGATGCTTTCGGGTCACAACTGGCCGTCAATCGGCCCAGCCGCTGCATCCCCACGGCAAGATCGGGGCGTGGCAAACGACGGCATGGAGGCGGAGCCCTTTCCGGCGGAGCCTGGGCAGGCGGAGCCCAGCCCGACCCAGCCTGGCCAGGCGGAGGCTGGCCCCGCGGAGCCGCAAACGGGGGCCAGCCCGACAGAGGCCAGCCCGACAGAGGTCAGCCCGACAGAGGTCAGCCCGACAGAGGCCAGCCCGACAGAGGCCAGCCCGACAGAGGCCAGCCCGACAGAGGCCAGCCCGACGGAGGCCGATGCGGCGGTGTCTTTCCCGGCGGACTTCCTGGTGGAGCTTCGCCACGCTTGTCAGCGGTTCCTCCGCCCGTGGACCGAGGGAGCCAGCTTCGAGAGCCTGTCCCCCGCAAGAAGCAAGGCGGTGTGCGCTGCCGCAGACGAACTTGTACGTCTGGTTCGTTCCGCTGGGTTTTCGGACACCGGCGGCACCCGAGCACCAAGGCGTGCTCCGAGTCGGAAACGCCGCTCGGTTGAGGAAGACCTCGCCCGCCTGTCGCCTGACCTCGAAGAACAGGTGGGGGTCACGCACGCCCAACTGACGTCACTGTTCATGCTCGACGCGCTCAAGGGCTTTGGACCTCAGAAGTTCAAAGGCCTCCACGCCGATGCCGTCGATGTCGAGTCGGTGGTGCTGAATCCGGAGCACCTCACTCTGCCTGGCAAAACCGGCGAGCAGCTGCGGGAGGCCCTTGCCGGACTTACCGATGCTGATCGCGTGGTTGCCCACGACCGCGCCGCTAGGCAGCTGGTTAGCGCAGCTGACCTGGGGGCGCAGATTCTCACCTATGCCCACCCCGCCTACCCGCGCAACGTGTTCGAGAGCA
This sequence comes from Geodermatophilus sp. SYSU D00879, assembly GCF_054050375.1. Lineage (NCBI taxonomy): Bacteria > Bacillati > Actinomycetota > Actinomycetes > Geodermatophilales > Geodermatophilaceae > Geodermatophilus > Geodermatophilus sp. SYSU D00879. The sequence continues at coordinate 63,538 of NZ_JBJGZF010000015.1, read as the reverse complement.
ACAACCCTGTACCTGTGTTGTACGCCCGTGGTGACGTCAGGGCCCTGAGTGTCCGCACGGCCGTGGCGTGTGTCGGCTCACGGAACATCCGGGAGCCGTACGCGGGGCTGCAGAGTCAGTTCGCGGCTCACGCGGCCAGCGCAGGCGCGGTGATCGTTTCGGGGTTCGCGTTGGGCGCCGACACCGTCGCTCATCGAGCCGCGGTAGAGGCCGGCGGTGCCACGATCTGCGTCATGCCGGGTGGACTCGACCGCCCCTTTCCTCCGGAGAACAAGGAGCTATTCGAACGGCTGTTGCAGACGCCCGGTGTCGCTTTCCTGAGCGAGTTCCCATTCGGCACGGGTGCGTCTGGGATGACGCTCCGCAGGCGCAACAAGCTCATCGTCGCCGCCGCAAATGGGGTGCTTATCGGGCAAAGTTCTAGCGACGGCGGCGCCATGAATGCGTTCCGGTTCGCCCTTGAGCAGCGCAAGACCCTAGCTACTTTCATGGCGGATGACACCAGCGACACGACCGGGAACAGGCAGATCGAAGCGGAGACCAAGGTGCCGGCGGTGGCTTTCCCGACCGAACGTGCCGTGGAGACCTGGGACGCATGGCTGTCTCAGCTCTCCTGATCGATCTCGACGGCACCCTCTGGGACAGCGCACCCTGGTACGCCTACCTTCTCGAACCAGAGGACCGTAGAAGACGTCAGCAACTGACGGAACGGCTCTGCGACCCCTCTGCTGGTCTCCGAGCGGCCACGCTGCTGAGCGAGTGGTACAGCAGAGATGCCTTCGCGGCGGCCTGTACGCGGAAGGCTTCCCGCCTTCGGCTCTATCCAGGCGCGGACGAAGCTCTCCGCCGCCTCCACAGACGCCTCCCACTAGGAGTCGTGACCAGCCTGCCGGCCTGGATGGCCTCCCCCATGCTCGCCGCCCAGGGGCTGGACGATCTGATGGCCGTTGTGCAGACGGCACAGCGCGGCGTGCCCGCGAAGCCGCGTCCGGCCGGCATCAACCGCGCCGTTGCGAAGCTTGGAATACCTCCGGCGGAAGTGGTCTACCTCGGGGACTCCCAGACGGACCTGGAGGCTGCGACGGCTGCGGCAGTTTCTTTCCTGTGGGCCGGCTGGGGCTACGGCAAGATCTGCCCGCCGGTGGACCAGGCAGCCAGTTGGTTTGACGTGGGAGAACTCGCATGAAGTGGCTCTACAAGATCTGGGGCGGGTACGACGGCTTCCGGCCGTCTCAGATTGCAGCGCGAATGCTGCCCGGCGACGAGCTCAATCTCGGCTGGGCCAAGTACGCCGACGTCGCAGAGCCTGGCGACGACGTCTGGGTTTGGTTCCACGAAGGAAACCGGTTCACGCCCGGCGTGTACGTCAAGGGGATCGTCGCGTCCATCGACCCAGTGGCTCAGCAACTGGTTCTAAGAACCCAGGAGTGGGACGCCAGTCACCCCCTGACGACGCCCGACGAGAACGCCGTTCTCGCGGCTGTGGTCGCACCCCGCAACCGGCAGGTCTTCGTCCTCCCCGAGGACTTCCGCCGCTTCGATCTCTGCACCGCGCACCTCCCCGGCGCTTCGAGCTGCGCTGCGCGGCTTTGCGACCACTGCACCCACTGGGCCAGCCTGCCGCAGATCCGCCCGACCCACGTCTACATGCCAGAGCTGATCGAGGATGACTACTCGGCGTTCGCCCCGGCTTACTGGGTGGTCGCCAACCGGTCATACGGCTGGAACAACACCTACCGGCTCCGCGCGGGGATCACAGCCACCACCCAGATGTTCTACCGCTTCAAGACCGGTGAAGCAGAGCTCGCCTACCCCTTGGCCAAGGGGATGGTCGCTGCGCTCGCGAAGCGGCGTCTACTGGAAGCGGACGCAATAGTTCCGGTTCCGCTCAGCCCGGAGAAGATCGCGGCGAAGGAAATCCACCGGACCCTGCTGTTGTCCGAGAGCCTCAGCCGACTCATCCAGGTTCCAGTGATCGACGGCTTGGCTCTGATGGCGCCCAAGGGCAAGCGCGCCTCGCAGAACGCCGGCGAGAGCCCTGCCCAGTTCCGTGAGGACTACTCCGCACTGCTCGCGGTCTCCCCCGACTTGGCGTCCCTGGAGCGCATCATCATCGTCGACGATGTCTGCACGCGCGGAAACACCCTGGCCGCCGTCGGAACTGCCTTGCGCTCGGCAGGTGTCGATGCAGAGCTCGTGGCTGCCACCGCCGGTCAGATGACCGTTCAGCGCGCCGTCGCAGACGACCGAGCACTATTTCGGCCGTCAGTGACCGAGATGGCGAACTAGCGGTCAACCGTCAATCTCCTACGGCAACGGCGGGCAACGCTGCGCCCTCTACTGCGACAGCGGGCCCGCCCCGGATCGGTGCGGGCCCGCTGCTCTGCCGGCAGGGCGCGCCCTGAGTCGAGGAAGATCAGTGCCAGTTCGGGTCAAGGGTGAGCGTGGTGAGAGGATCACGCATCCATGCGTCGAACTCGGCCATGGTGCTGAACACCGGTTTGCCGGCGAACTGCCAGATCACCGCGGCCAGCTGGTGGAGAGCATCGTCGGTGCCGGCAACGGCCAACGACTCGAGCGCGCCCGCCACCTGCGGCAGGACGGTCGTTGTCACGAACGCATTGCGCTCTGCGCCGAGAGCCTCGACCGCGTCGCCGAGAGCGGACGCGGTGAACACTGCCGCGGCTGACTCGGCCTCCAGGACAGCGATGCGCTCCTCGGGCAGCCGATCCTCACGCGCCGCCGCCAACGCGAACTGGGCCCCCTGGACGATGACCGTGGCCGAGAACTGGCCGACTAGACCGCCGACAAGCGCGCCGACCACCGGCACCGGGATCACCGTCTGCCCCGCGGAGCCGCAGGCCCACACCAGGCCGACGGTCAGCGTTGACTCGCAGCTCCGCGCGGCAAACCGGCCGGCGTCGATGTCACCGCGGGCGAACGCGACGCCAGCCTCGGCGACCCCGTACACCGCACGGGCCAAAGCCAACGGAAGTGTGCCCCCGCCCAGCGCGTCCGGCAGCAGACCGGCTTCGGCCGCCACCCGCACCGCCTCACCGAGCCCGGCCACCGCTCCGCCACAGACCGCCCCGCGAGCGGCAGCTGCGGCCGCGGTCGCAGCCGCACGCGCCGCCGAAGTCTCCCCCGCCCGGACCTGGGCAACCGACTTCGCCGCCGACAGCACCCCGGCGACCGCAGCACCACCAGCCGCGCCGATCCCGGCCGCAGTCAGCAACTGGTGCCCGACCGCCCCGGCGACCTGGGCATCAGCCCAACCGATCGGTTGCTCGGCGGCCCGGTGCACCGCGTCGCTCGACAGCGGCTGGCTGTGGACGCTCCCGGCATGCAGCTGGTCGGTCAGATGAGCGCGAGCGTCCTCGTAATCGGCGTAGCGCAGCCCGTCCGGATTCATCGTCAGTCGGCGATCCAGCAGGTCCGAGACCGCCTCGAGTTTGTCCCGGGCCACAAGCCGCTGCATGCCGTCGTAGGAGCTGCGGGCGACCTGGCTCGCCAGCGTCGAAGTTCGATCGACCAGCTTCGCCTGCGCCTCCCCGGCCAGCTCCCCTTGGTCGAAAAGCTGGATGTCCGCGGCCGCGGTCCGCGATCCGCCGGCCATCCACTCGGTCACCGCGGCCCGGACGCTGGCACCTTGCGCGATCGCGTCCCGATTGAACGAGGATGCGTGCATCACCTCGAACAGGTGACCGGCACGAATGGCAAGACCGACGTTGGCGTACCGCGCCGCCAAATCCACCACGATCTCGCGGATGCGCAGCGTCTCCACCGTCTCCGCGGCCAAGCGCCGCGTGCCCTCGTCGGCCAGCTCCCACAGCGCCGCATCAGCCCCGCCAGGAAGCAGCGGACGACGCCGGGCGTCAGGCGTGGAACAGGCCGGCGGGACGCTCACGCGGCCAGCCGGGTGAGACTCTGCTGCGCATCCTCGACAATCCGCGCCGACAGATCGGTGACCAGACCCTTCTCGTCCACCAGTGGGGCGCCTAGGACCTCAACGGTGGTGATGACCAGTGCAACCATCACCGCCACCTGCCTGCGCTGCTCGGCGGTGTAGGTCGCGTACTCGCCGTTGCCGTCGATCAGCCTGGCGAACCCGGGCTGGCGTCGGTTGATTTCCCGCTGCAGCCTTCGCAGCACCCCGCGCACCTGCTTGCTGCGCACGCGCGCCGCAGCGCTGCGCTTCTCCGCGATCTCCAACTTGTCGAGGCCAGCGGCGACCTCGCGCTGCTCGCGCAGCATCACGCGCCCCTGCAACTCCATGAACACCCCGATCGCAACAAGAGCCGGCACCGGCCGCAGGCCGGGAGGCACCGCCGTGGCCGCGAGGGCGCGGCCGCGCCCGGCGGTGGTTGCAGTGGCGCGGGAAAGCACGGAGATCGCCGTACGGGTGGAGACCGCGGCAAGTTTGCCCGCGGTTACAAACGCCGCCGCATCCGTGTCCGAGTCGGCGGTCAGCCCACCGGCGATCGCCTCCACGACGCCCATCACATCGAGGCGCACCTCCCGCAGCTCCACGGTCGGCTTGACCGCAGCCAGGGCCGGCTCGATGCTCACCAGTTCGGCCAGGTCCACGTTCTTCAACCGCGAGAACGCGTCCCGGAAAGGCACCAAAGCGAACCGGTAGACCTGAGCCCGGCACCTGTCGAGTCGGGCGAACTCGACCTGTTCCAAGCGCTCCAACTCGGGCGCCCGAAGCGACAGCTTCTCGTGGCGACGCTGGTTCTCCTTCGCCAGCCCCGCGGCGTCGAAGATCGCGATCCCCACCCAGGCCTCCCCCCTGTCCAAGTCCAACGGCCCCAGTCTCGCCGTGACCCCCGACAGGTATCGGCAACTCCGGGACCCCCTTCACTCGATGGAGCTGCCGGCCCTCGGGGAACGGCACGAGAGTCCGATCGTCAGCGCGGCGCCGCCGTGGCCCGGTAGTGAAACCAGGTCCGCCCACGGGCATCGACAGACTGGACCGGGCCGGTGACCTTGAGGGTGTCCCAGTCCGGAAGCTCGCCGGCAGCCACCTGCAGCCGAAGCTGAGCGCGCAGCCCAGCCGTGGCGCGCTGCAGATGCGCGAACGGCAAGGCTGTCATCGCCACGTAGCGGCTCACCCCTGAGCAGACACCACCAAGACCGCTGAACGCGCAGGCCCAGCCGTCTCGGGCCAGCGCTACACCCACGAGATCAGACGCCGTGGAGCTTGACGCCCACGTGGTCGACGACCCAGCGCATCTTCCGCTCGTCGATGCCGAAGTAGATCCGGCCCACCCTGTCGGGCGTGACGTTGTCGTCGATCTTGATGTGAGGGAGGCGGCTGAGCTGCTGGCCCTCGAAGTCGAACTTGTCAATCTTGAGACGACGCATGCCCTCGTCGTCCGGGGCGTAGCGGAGCCCGTACTCATCCCCGAGCCAGCTCATCAGGCTCTTGCCGAGCCGAGCCGAGACTTCCCGCCACGCCGTGGCCGCTTGGGCCAGCGTCTGCAGCACGTCGCGCATCCGGTCGGGATACGGGTATCCGGAGCGGATCCATGAGTCCTTCGCCGCGTCCGTGAAGACAAGGGCACCGCCCGTCTCCTGCTCCAACGCCGGCCACAGCTCCCGGAAGTCAGCCGACACCTGCAAGTCCTCAAGCCGCGGCTCGGAGTCGGTGGTCCCTGCGCCAGAGCCCTGCCATTGCGTAAGGGCCTCGAAGTTCTCCCGATAGGCCCGCAGTCCCACATTCTCGGCCTCGAGCTCCTCGTTCATCTGCAACAGCTCAAGCACCTGGTCCCGTTCGGCGTCGAGCTGGCTGCGCAGCTCGCCGACGAGCACGTCCAAGTTCCCGGCGTCTGTCGCCTCGGCGACGCGGCGGTCCGCGACCTCCCGCGCTACCCGCCGTTCCTCGGCGCGGACCTGCTCAACAAGGCCGGTTCCCCGGGCGTTGGCAACCACGGACAACCGGGAAAGCATGCCGAAGATCTGGTCGCTGACCCCTCGAGCGTCGCGCAGCTGGCCGCTCGTCCACCAGGGGTCCCGACTGGCATGCGCGGACTTTGGCCAGAACAGCCGGGCGCCACGAAGCGGCACGCGCATTGTGGACTCGGCGTTAAAGGAGTCGAGCGCGAGCCAGGTCTCCAGCAGAACAACATGTGCCAGGCCGGCCAGCCGGTCGGCGAGCGCGGCGCCCAGACGTGCCTCGGGGCTGCCGTTCGAAGTGCTGCTAACGACGATCACAGGTAGGCGGCGATCTGACGCGTCCAGGAATGCCAGGATGTCCGGGACCGCAGCGACCCTCACGACTTGAGGCACCGCGCGGACCCGATCGCTTCCGTAGAAGCACTCGAAGGAGTTCAGCACCCAGGGCACGACCCGGGGGCGGTCGACGAAGTTCAACGGGGCCGGCGCGAGACGCGCCACGGTCGCGCGCCGCCCGAGCTCGACACCGAACGCCGTTTCGTCGGCAGACTGCGCGATTACGACGTCGCAGACGAACTCGGCGCCCTCGGCATCCGCGAGCGGGGTACAAAGTTCCAGTCGGTAGTAGCGGTGCGGCCGACCCGCGACCGTCACGACATCCCAGCGCAGGCGCTTGCCCGCGATCTCAGATTCGCCGCGCTGCGTCAGGAAGTTCTCGGGAGCGGGCTCCCCCGCCAATGCCCAGTCGGAAACTCCGGTGACGACGCGGTCGTAGGTCCCCGAAGGCTCCCCTGCCATCCGGACCGCCACCGAGTAGATCGTCTGCATGCCGCGGCACCCCCGTGTCCATGGATGGCCAGCGTGGGTGGAGCCCGGTTGGCCAGCCGGGCAACCGGGCCCGGCGGGGCCACTTAACCAGGAGGGACCGACATACTGCGGAGCGACATCAAGACGGACCAGCTATCCCCCGGCACCCCGCGCCGCGGCTGCGGTGACGATCTCAACATGGACAACGGCCTAAGCGGGTCGTCGCCAACCTCAGACGCATGGCACCTCACCGCAAGCCGGTGACTTGCCTAACCTAAGACGGCACCCAAGAGCGGACCGCAACTGGCCGAAAGGCCCCTTCAGATGCGCGTGCCCTCGCCGTATGTGACGACCTGCGCGTAAGCCTCGGCCGTAGCCAGCCGGTCCTTCATGCTCGCCACTTCCTGGCGCAGTTCGGCGATCTGGTCCCACAGCACACGGGCTTCACCCTCGGCGATGTCCGCGCGGTCCTCGGCTGCCCGCGCGCGAGACTCCGCCTCGTCCACCTTCTGCTCCAGGTCGGCAACCTGGAGCTGGAGGGCGTACACCTTGCCGGGCTTGTGGCTGGGCGACTTGTGTCCCTCAACGCCGCAGACGCCGCACTTCTGCGCCTTGCCCGCCCGACTGCTACGGGGGGCCACTTCGTCGATGTCATCCGAGAGAGCCTCGGCGGAGCTGAACAGCCCTCCGATGAAGCTGAAAATGGACACAAACCCTCCCGGGGTTGGCTGATCGATGAACCAGACGTTATGGGTGGCGCCGGCTATCACGGCAGGGCTCTGGCCGAGTCGTGCGATTTGTCCACCCCGACGGGTGACCGAGGCGCACGCTCCCCAGCCGACCCATCTCGCCCGCTGACCTACGAGTCCGCGGTGAGCTCGAGGAGTCTCTCGATCCGCTGCAGTCGCAGTTCGAGTTGGGCAAGCGTGGTAGCCACATCGACCAATCTCGGCGGCGCCAGGCGGCCGGTCGGCCCGCCTTCGAGCAAGCGTTCGACGGAGCGCCGGAATTCCGGATCCGCACGAAGCTCCAAGGCCTCCTTGCGGGGGGCGCCGCGGCTGCGGAGCGCAGGGTCGAGCAGCTCGAACGCAATCAGTTCGGCGGCGTGCCGAGCGTTGTCGTCGTCGAGCAGGTCACCTTCCCACCACTCCACATGGCGGACGTGCTCGATGTTGATGCCAACTGCGGAGGTGCCGGTGACGACACTGCTGTCACGGCGCACGAAGTGCTGGACGAGACGGGAGTTCAGGTTCCCGGCGATTCCCACATAGGCCACCCAGGTGCGGCCGGTCTCCCCTCCGTACATCGCGTACAGGGCGGAGGTCCGCGGGACCTCCGCCCATCGAGTCACCTGTCGCGTCACGGCGCTCCCGTTCTTGTCGTACACATCGCCTCCGAGATGCCTACAGCACGGCGCGGCTCGTCGCGCACCCGTGCGACCAGGTCGGCGTAGGTGACGGGAGAACCCGTCAGTGCCTGTGCCCGTGACAGACGAACCCTGCGGGCCGGTGGCAGCAGTAACCGGCCGAGGAGCCGTCACGGGACCAGAAGTGGTCTTCTCTCGGCCCCCCGGTTGATTACGCCAGCGGACGGTGACTCGACTGCCGGGCGAGGCCGACATTCGGCGCAACAACCCCACCCGCAGCTTGCTTGCCTGCCGGGTAGCTCAGTCGCGGGCCGTGTGCGCCCCTACCACCCGCATCTCCTCTGGCACCCGGACATGCACGTCGTAGGCGGTCCCGTCGCCGGCGTTAGTCAGGAAGGCGGCGGCCTTGCCCGTTCGCGCTAGCTCGCGAGATCCCCCTGCGCCGGCTGATCAAGGAGCCGCTACGGATGCGGCCCTCGCCGGCCTCACCATGGCCGTCGGTTCGGCGACGACGAAACCCAGGAGGCCCGGTTGATAGCGACTCCCGCCGCGCATCGCGGGATAGGAGCTGCTGGGAGGTCTGCAGCGCGTCTATCGGCGGCCCGTGTCCAGGTGCACCGGCGCCTCCCCACATGGGAGGACTACCGTGGCGCAAACCTGGTCCGATGACCCGGGCATGCGGTGCGGACGTGCCACCATGCGGCCGTGGCAGAAGCTGATCCGGCAGGTTCTCTGTGGTCGTTGGATGAGTACATCGTGGTTGCCGACCTGTACCTCAGGCGTGGGCATAGCTCCGGGGCCCGCGACTCCGAGGTCCTGCAGCTCGCCCAACTGACCGGTCGCACCCCCGGGTCGATCAGCCGCAGGCTGGGGAACTACCAAGGCACCCTGCATCCGGGAACGGGCCTTAAGCCGGTCAGGGGTGAGGCACTCGCTGTCTTCAACGCCATGGCCCGCGACGCGGAGGTGCGCGAGCGGCTGACCGCTGAGGCGCGGTCGCGACTCCTGACCGGCTTGCCCTCCGGGATCATGGAGCTTCCCGCCGGTGCGGCCGCGAAGCTTGTCGACACGGAGCAGATGCGCGTCACCGAAACCGAGGTGACTCTTTACGAAGTCACCCGAACCATCGTCCGGTCCGAGGCTCAGCTCGTGGACCGCTACCTCGCCTGGCTTGCGAAGAAGGGGCGCGAGATGAAGAGCGTGCTCCTGCCCTCTGAATCTGGATCGCTTCGCGTGGATCTGTTCGACCCCGCGCAGAACCTTCTGATCGAGGCAAAGGCCAAAAGTTCGCGGGAGTACATCCGGTATGCGATCGGCCAGCTGCTGGACTATCGCCGGCGGATCTCTCCGCGGCCGAGCCTGGCCGTCCTCCTTCCCGAAGCGCCACCGCAGGACATGGTCGACCTGCTCGAGGAATTGGGCATAGCGGCAATCTTCGAGGCGGGGAGTCGCTTCATCGATCCCACGTTCAGGCGCGTCCTGGTTCCGCGTGAAGCGGCCCTGTCGGCGTTGAGCTGACTCGTTCTACAAGCTCCGCCACCGAACGAGGGACACGATGTCTGAATCGATCGCTCACCACGGGCTCCGCCACCTCATCCGCACGTCCGGCAATCCGGAGGTGCGGACCAATGACCTACTCCAGTCGCTGCTGGACGGCGACCGCGCGATGCGGGAGGCCTTTCTTGAGTTCCTGAGCCACTCTGTCGGCGCCGACCTTCGCCGCTGCCGGATCGAGCGCGAGGCGTACGAGGTCGACGCACTGACTGGGAAGAAGTCCTACCGCGACTTCCTCCTCACAGAGGCGACCACCGACCGCTGCATCATCGAGACCAAGATCGACTCGGTGCTGACCTCCCACGACCAGGCCCGCCGCTACCTGGAGCAGCTGCCGCCCGGTGGAGCTCTCATGATCGTCACGCGCAAGCCCCTTGTGCCGGCCTTAACCGGTCAGGCCGAAGGGCAACTCGGCGTCCGGCTGTCGCCGGTCGGCTCGGCCGCGCGTGGGGAGGTCGACGGCCGCACCGTCCTGGTGATGTCCTGGTCTGACCTGCTCCGCGGTGTGCTGACGCGAGACGGGCGTCCCTTCGAGGAACTCGTCGCCCTGGACCTCGCGCTGGAGGGGATCAGCGACTTCGTCCCCTTCACCGCGGCGGTCGAGGACGTCGCAGTCGGGCGACTGGTGCAGCAAGCCATCGAGGTGGCCGATGAAATCTGCAGCAGGCTGCCGCGCCGGTTGTCGAACGAGGGGGTCACGCACGACTCCGTCAGCTCGGTGAGGAAGAAGGGCTACGCGCCGTACGTGAACATCACGATCCTCAACCACACCCTATGGATCGGCTACGACGCGGGCTTCTGGGCGAAGGTGCCCGGCGACGGGATGCCTAGCCCCATCTGGGCCGGGCGCTGGAACCGCTGGGTGCGCAAGGCAGATCTCCCGGCGGTCACCGCCCGGCGGAACCGACTCGACGCGCTGGGAGTCACGCGCCCGTTCGGCATACCCCTCGGGTTGCCCCTGGAGGCGGTGGTGGAACGGATCCTCGATGACGCGGTGGCCCACGTACGGCGGATCAGCACCCGGCTGCACGCCGACCCGGCCGCCCGCGGCGGACCCATGGTCGACGAGGAGGCGGGGGACGACGGCGACCCCGCCGACCGCTGATCGACCTAGACGGGGTCGGGGACGCCGACCGGGTAGTGAGGCTCGGGTCACGACACCGGCCGCGGCAGATGCACCCGGCAACCGGTACAGAAGAGTTGTGCTCGGCGTGGGCGCGTCCCTCGGCTCCGCAGCCAATGACTTGACCGGCCGGCGAAGGCTGCTGGACGAGGGGCCTCCTGGACACAGCGCCGAACGACGGCGGTCCGAGCTGGCAGGTCACAGGGCTGCGCGTCCACGGCGTCTGAGGCTCGAGCGGGCCGTGGCCCTGGTGGTTCGGTGGGTGCGGTCGGTGGCCCGGCATGACCGAGCCCCTCCGCCTGAAGCGGGGGGGCTCGGTCATTGCCCTCAGGCTGGCCGAGAGAGCCCGTTGTCCGGCGGCTGCAAATACTGGATCAGCGTTCGCTCCGCCGCGGTGACTCGCGCGTCCGTACTGCTGTTGTCGAAGGGCAGGATCCATACGGCGTGCCAGCTGTCGGTGCGGGCGTGGTGCCGGCTGAACCGGCTTCGCAACCCCCCACGCTGGCGGTGGACCTTGCCGATGTACCGGAGCGCACCTGCCTCATCGACCGCGAAGTACACACAGGGGCTCACTGCCGGCAGCACTCCAGCGAGCCGGAAGGGCCGGGCGAGGACCGCCGTGACATTGGCGCCGAGCGTGGCGACGAGCGCCGCCGCGAAGGCGTACTGGTCGGGTCCGAAGGGGACGCTCACTCCTGCCCCACCATGGTGTTGTGGGTGTCGCCACCGTCGATGCCAGCGAGGGAGTCCTGCGCCTCATCGGCGACGACGGAGAGGTCGGGCTCCAGCGCGACGTGCTGGTTCTTGCGCCAGTGCACACGGCCTTCCGTGGCGAAGTCGTTGATGACCTCGACCTTCTGCCGGATCGCGGCGACGGTGTCGGCGGGGATTCCGTACTGCTGGAACAGCGGCTGGCTCCCGGGCTCGCGCATCGTCTGAAGGTTCTCAGCGCGGTCGGCAAGAGCGGTGAGGTCCTTGAGGAACTGCGGGACCGCGACGTCGTACTGGTCCTTATGAGAGCCCAACGTCGGGGACGTTGACACGCTGTTCGTGTCTCCGGGTGGCGCGAACTCCCTGCGGAGTACCGACTCGGTGAGCGGGACGGGGCGGCCGTTGACCAGTGTGACGTTGAGGGTCACGGGCTCGGTGCGGGTACCCGCCAGCCGGGTCGAGACCTGCAGGGCCGCGTTGTACAACAGCTCGAGACCGCGGGGGGTCGTCAGCATCTTCCGCACGATGGCCTCGGGGTTGGCCGTCGTGCTGCCGGCCTTGCCGCCGAGCCCGGTCTGGGTGAGACGCCGCCACGCGACGAGCTTGCCGTCCTTGGAGACCTGCTGCGCTTCGTCTGGGTTGACGATGAGGGCGATGCCGCCGGCCATGCCGAGCGCGAGGCTGTACGGGCCGAGAACGCCGTTGCCGTGTTCTGCGATGGCGCCGTCGTACAGTTCGACGAGCGGGCGGTCCTTCAGGTCGTGCCAGGTCAGCGTCGCGCTCTTGCTCGCGGAGCCGTTCACCCCCGTCGCGTTGGCGCCGCTGTTGCTGATCTTGGCCGGGCGCGCCCGCCACTCCCGGCCGATGAACAGGCCGGCGAGCGCCGCGACGATCTGCCCGTAGTCCTTCTGCGGGACGTCGAGCAACGGCAGGGCCAGGTCCGCGGCGATGAGTGCGCGCGTCTTGGGATGCGGGTTCTGCTTCCACACGGCGAGCTCGTCGAGGACGGCGCGCCACGTCGGGCTGTCCACGGCGGGGGCGCCCACGGTGGCGGCGAGGATGAATGTGGCATGCAGGGCGTCTCGCATGAGTACGTTGCCGTGCGCATCAGTCGCCGTGTCGGCGCTCGCCTCGATCGCGCTGGTGATGAACGGGTTCACGAGCTGGACGCCGGTAGTCGGGTCGGCGGTGTTCGACAGGCGGGTGAGGATCTCGGTGCCGATGGCGGTCTGACTGTCGCCACGGGCCCAGTCCTGGCCGCGCGCGACCTCGATGTGCTCGCGCCGAACGAGGTCCATGACGGCGTCGCGGAGCGTCCCGAGGCGGCCCTTGCGGTCCCGGTAGGGGGTGAAGCCGACGATGACGCGGGCGGGCATGGTCCGGCAGCGCTGGAATGCGGCGACGCGCTCGCGGTCGGCCTGGAGCAGGGCCTCGTTGGCACCATCCGAGGCGTCGCCCTGAGCGAGGACCGAGGGGGAAGTGCTGTCGGTGGGCTCGATCTCCTCGATCCATGCGCGGACGTCGGTGTCCTTGTTGCTGGCCGGGAACAGCGGCACCGACGCGCTGGCGCCGGGGTACGTCAGCGACTTACGCAAGTCCTTCACAGCCTCCGCCGTGATGGGGCGCGGTCGACCGTCGGGGCCGAACTGCGCGGCGAGGCTGAGGTCGTACTGCGTGCCAACGAGGTCTGCGATGCCGCCTTGCGCATTGGTGACGCGGCGGGTGCCGTCGGCGGCGACGAGCGCCGCGGGCTGACTTCCGTCGGGCAGAAGCAGTCGGGTGAAGACCAGCAAGGGCGGCTTCTGCACGCCCAGACGCTTGATGTCCTCCTTCAGCGCGTTGTCCGTGGACTGACTGCGCTCGTACGCCTTCCAGTCCAGCACCTGCTGCAGGCTCTCGCACCGCTGGATGAGACATGGCTCGTTCGTCGGACTCGGCTCCAACGCTGGCAAATCGGGGTGGTACTGCTGCCCACTGCGCTTGCGACGGCGGACCTCGTGCCGCCGCTTGCCCTTGTTGCGGACGTTCATGGGGGCGGGCGTCGGGATGGAGGTGTTCACGTGCATCGCTGCGACGCGAACCTCGCCGTACGCCGAACGCAACCGATCGATGCGAAGCGGATAGTTGAACAAGTTGGACGCCTGCGCGGCCTCCAGGAGCAGGGCGAAGTCGAGTGGCAGCGACTCCTGGTCACGCAGGGCCTTGATGGTCTTTCCGGGGACCTGCCCGCCGGGGACGGTCAGCGGCAGCGCCGAGAGCGGCAGGGTGGAGATGTCCTCGACGCTGCTTTCCGGCTCGGGCGATGACGTTGTCGTCTGGATCGTGCTCGTCATGGTGGGTGCTCCGTCGCGATCGGAGCCGCCCCGCGAACGGCGCCGTCAGCCGGCGGGTTGCCGGCGGCGGTGCGACGTCAGGACGCGGTGCCTGACCGTTCCGGTCGACGTGTCCCCCTCCGGTCACCCGTGTGACTGGCAGGCTTCGTGTCGTCTTGCGGCACGACGCCGCAGTGGCGTCGCGTGACGGACGGTAAGACACAACCCTGACATCGGCCAGTTCACGGACGATGACGTCGCGGAAGCACAGATGTGACGGCCCCACCATCGGCGTGATCGCGTCCTCGCTCAGCATCCGGCGACTCGCACGCTTTCCACTTGGGCGACCGACTGTCGCGACAGCGTTGTGGGCTCTCGCCGGGTGTTCTCGCAGTTCAGCAGCCTGGGGGCGTCCCTAGTTAGTGCCCGACAGCCGTGTGCGTATGTAGCATGTCGCCCCTCGGACACAGCACCGCCCCGGTGTTCCTGCAGGTCAGGGACCCGGGGCGCTGTCGTGTCCGGACCCCCAAGGCCCTCGTGACACCGCTTCGATGCTCCGCGGCCCGGTCAGCCGTCGAGCAGGGCCGCGAAGCGGTCGGCGGCCTCTCGTCCCGCGCCGGGGTGGACGTGCTGGTCGACGGTCAGCGTGATGGTGATGCCGGCGTGCCCCAGGCGCTCGGAGACGACCTCCACCGGCACGCCGTGGGTGAGCAGCAGCGTGGCGTGCGTGTGACGGAGATCGTGCAGCCGGATGATCGGCAACTGCTCCTCCCCCAGTGCCTTGCGGGCGCGAGCCACCTGGGCGGTGAAGCGGCGGGAGAACCGCTCCGGGTGCCGGTGGCTGCCGTCGAGCCCGCTCAGCACCAGCGCGGAGTCCCGCACCGGGCCGGGTGACATCTGCTCACGGACCATCCGGTGGGCACGGAGCGCGGCCACGGTGCCGGCGTCGAGGTCGACGACCCGGGAGCGGCGGGTCGACCCGGTCGCCTGAGCGTGGCCGGCCGTCTCGAGCGCCGCAGCACCCACCTGCTCGCCGCGGCGGTCACCACCCTGCTGGTCGCCTCCCCCGGCGATGGCACCCGGACCTGGCGGGGGCCACCGCGGTCGGCACTGCCGGCCTCCGGGCGCTCGGAACGGCCTACCGCCGCGCGGTGCGCCACTGCCGGCAGTTGACCGTGCACCGTCCTGCACCGGACCTGCAGCGCGCGCTGCGCCGGTTGCGGCTGGACCGGCACGCGCTGGTGCCCGAGCCGATCGCGCCCGCCGCCTGACCGTCGGCGCCGCTCCGTCCGGAGGCGACGGGGGGCTGGGCTCCAGAGGAGTGGTGGGTCGGCGTGGCTCCGCCGAGACCCCGCCGGAGTACGGTTCCGCTCACCATGATCGGCACCCCGCGCCGGATCGCTGCGCTCGTCGCCGCTGTGGTCCTCGCGCTCACCACGGTGCTGGCGGTGCTGGCCGGTCAGGTCAACGCCCGCGCCGAGGCCGACCTGCTGCACCGGCAGGTCGCCCAGGCCGGCACGGTGCTGACCACGCAGATCGCGGTGCTGACCACCCAGCTGGCCGACGCCGGGCAGGTGGCCACCGCCACCGACGCCGATCCCGGCGCGTTCCAGCGCTTCGCCACCGCCCGCGTCGCCGACTCGGAGGGCATGTCGCTGTCGCTGTGGCGCATCGGCAACGGGCAGACCGAGCAACTGGCGGCGCTCGGTCCGGATCCGGTCGCCCCCGACGGTGACGGGTTCCCTGCGTTCCTCACCGGCGTGCCCGCCGACGGCACGCTGGCGGTCACCGGCATCCTGCCCGGCGAGCCGGCCCGGCTGGGCTACGCGCTGCGCCCGGCCGGCGACGCCACCGGGCTGGTCGTCTACGCGGAGTCGCTGCTGCCGCCGGACCGGCGCATCCAGGTGCCGCCGTCGGACGACGCGTTCGGCGGCCTGGACTTCGGCGTCTACCTCGGCCGCGGCACCGGCACCGAGGACCTGCTCTACTCCACCGGGCCGGTGCCGATCGGCGGGAACACCGCGCGCACCTCGGTGCCGTTCGGCGACACCGCGATCACCGTCGTCGGCGCCTCCCCGACCAGCCTGACCGGCGCCCTGTCCTCGGCGCTGCCGTGGATCGTCCTCGGCGTCGGCGCCGCACTGGCCGCCGCCGCGGCCGCCACGGCGGCCACCATCGCGCGGCGGCGCGCGGAGGCCGAGCGGCTCGCAGCGGACAACGAGCGGCTCTACCGGCAGCAGCGGAGCATCGCCGGCACCCTGCAGCACGCGCTGCTGCCCGCGGTCCCCCGGCTGGACGGGCTGGAGGTCGCGGCCCGCTACGTCGCCGGCGTCGACGAGCTGGACGTCGGCGGCGACTGGTACGACGTCATCACCCGCGGGCCCGGGTGCTGCGTGTTCGTCGTCGGTGACATCTCCGGCCGCGGGCTGCCGGCGGCCACCACGATGGCCGAGCTGCGCTTCGCGGTGCGCGCCTACCTCGCGCAGGGCGACGACATCACCGTCGTGCTGGCCAAGCTGCGCCGGCTGCTCGACGTCGGCACCGACCACCGCTTCGCCACCGTGCTGCTCGGCGAACTCGACACCGACACCGGTCGGCTGCGGCTGGTCTGCGCCGGACACTTCCCACCCGTACTCCTCGCCGGTGGCTCCGCCCGGTCGCTGGCGGTGCCCATCACCCCGCCGATCGGCGTGGACGACCCCGCCCCGCCGCCGGCGGCCGAGGTGCGCATGCCACCCGCCGGCACGCTGCTGGCGTTCACCGACGGGCTCGTCGAGCGCCGCGGCGAGGTCATCGACACCGGCCTGGACCGGCTGCGCGCCGTCACCGCCGCCCTCGACGGCCAGCCGCTGCCGCAGGCCCTCGACGACCTGGTGGAGGCGCTCACCGCCGACGGCGGGAAGGACGACACCGTGCTGCTGGGGATGCGGTGGACGAGATGACCGGCACCCCCCAGGCCCGGCTCGACGTGGTCGAGGCCGCCGACGGCGCCCCGCTGCTGGTGCGCCTGGGCGGCGAGCTGGACCTGGCCGGTGCCGAGGACGTCCGCCCGGCCCTGGACGAGCTGCTGCGCCGCCACGCCCAGCCGGTGCGCATCGACGCCGCCGAGCTGACCTTCGCCGACTCGTCGGGGGTGGCGGTGCTGCTGCGCATCGCCAACCACTTCGCCCCGGTCGAGACCGTGCACGCCACCCCGTGGTGCGACGCGTACTGCAGGTCCTCGGCCTCGGCGGCCGGCTGGGCCTGCGCGAGGGGAGCTGAGCATGGCTCGCCGCACCTTTCCCGCGGTGGCCGCCTCGGTGCCCGCGGCCCGCCGCTTCGCCACCGAGGCCGTCGCGCACCTACCCGGACAGCTCGGCCAGACGGTCGCCGTGCTGGTCTCCGAACTGGCCACCAACGCCGTGCGCCACGCCGGCGGCTCCCCGTTCGCCGTCGACGTCGACGCCGCCGACGGGCGACTGTGGGTGGGGATCACCGACACCGGCACCGGTCAGCCGATCCCCCGTTCCCCGGCGATCACCGACGAACACGGCCGCGGCCTGCACCTGGTCGCCGCCCTCGCCGACCGCTGGGGCGCCCACCGCCGCCGGGACACCGGCGCCAAGACCGTGTGGTTCGAGCTGACCGTCCTCCCCGACCGACCGGACGAGTCCGGGACCGGCACCCACCCCGGCGTCCTCCCGGCCTGACCGCTCCGCACGGCAGGCCCCCCGCTGGGTGCACCCGAGCGCCCCGCCGCCGCGCATCTCCCGCTGATCCGCTGACGTTCCTCGAAGGGCGCCTTCCGGTCCGAGGGCGCCGCGGCGAGCCGGCGCGGTGCGGCTCGGAGTGCGGCGGGGTCGCGGCCCGCGCCCGAGCAGACGATCCTGTGCCGTGAGCCACATCCCGTGAGGAGTTGGTGCCGGTGCGGTCGGACACGGCTGTCGTACGGGTCCTGGTGCTGGAAGAGCAGGAGGTGGCGCGCCGCGGCGTGATCCGGGTGCTCGCCGACGACCCGGGCCTGTCGGTCGTCGCCGAAGCGTCCTCGGTCGCCGAAGCGGTGGCCCGGGGCCGGGCCGTGCGCCCCGACGTCGCCGTGGTCGGCATGCGGCTGCCCGACGGCACCGGAGCGGACGCCTGCGCACGGCTGCAGGTGGACGCTCCTGGAGTGCGGTGCCTCGTGCTCAGCCAGTACGTCGACCCGGACACGGTGGGGGCGGCCCGGCGGGCGGGGGTGTCGGGCTACCTGGTCAAGCACGTGCGCGGCCCGGCCCTGGCGGCCGCCGTCCGCCGGGTGGCCGCCGGGGGCACCGTGTTCGCCCGAGAGGTCACGGCGGCGCTCTCGCCCGGAGCCGGCGCCCGGCGGCGGGATCCGCTGGCCGGTCTCACCGCGCGGGAGCGCGCCGTGCTGCGGCTGATCGGTGAAGGGCACACCAACCGCCAGATCGGCGATCGCCTCGGCCTGGCGGAGAAGACGGTGAAGAACTACGTCACCAATCTGCTGCCCAAGCTCGGCCTGGAGCGCCGCACCCAGGCCGCCGTCCTGGCCACCCGGATGCGGGACCACGAGGCCGCCGGGGGCCGGCCGCCGGCACCCCGGTGTCTCCCGTGACCTGGGTTCGGGAGCGCGCCGCTGCGCGGCGTGCTCGCGCTCTCCCTGTGGCGGGCGGCTGAAGGGGGTCGACTGCGCGGACTTCTCCCTCGTCGATCCTGACGGGTGCCCCGTCGACGCCTTCGGAACCCGATGTGTCACGGAGCCGGTCTTCGACGACCTCACCGTGGCGCCGACCGATCGCTCTGGACGCCGACCGAGCTGCCGGCCTGGTCGGGTCCCCTGCCGCACGGCGCCGCGGCCGGCTGTGGATGGCCACTGCTGGAGGATTTCGTCGAGATCGCGCCTGCGGAGGTGCCGAGGCCTCTCGCCACGTTCCCGAGGTCGATCAGGATGATCGCTGTCCGACCGGCGGGCTGCGTTCGGACCGTGACAGGGAGGCCGCGCACTGCGCGCTCCTGTCCCACCGGGCAGGCTGCAGGGGGACGGTTTCCACTTCCCGGTGGCCGAGTCCCCCGTGGTGCGGAGTCGGCGACCTGTCCGGTAGCGCACGGGCGACCGCTGGGACGACCATCGGATCCGGGTGTCCACCGACGCGAGCCGTGCCGGCGTCCACCCCCTCACGGAGACAGTGTGGTGCTCGCGGGAGACCGGGGCTGGTGATCACCACCAGTCGCCGGGGCGGGCGACGTCAGGTGAGGCGATCCCACAGGCCGTGACTGGTGAAGAAGCGCTGGACCTCATCGAGTTCGACGGCGGCATCCTCCGCGCGGTCGACCACGGGGCCGGCCACCCACCACTCTGCCCCTGGCAGCCCGGCCGAGATGTAGGCCCGCCCGCCCGGCCGGTACCCGTGCCGCGAGGTGCGGGGCCTGCCGAGCACCGTTCCGTGGGCTGGTTCCCAGAGCCTGATGACCCCATCGGCGCAGCTCAGGACGACGGCGTCGAACCAGCGCCAGATGACGACGTCCGAGCCGGCAGCCGCGGTGGCGATGGCCACGAGGTGACCGGGAGACACCCGCTCTGCCCGGGGCGAGGGGAAGGGCGTCGCGTAGGGAACCTCGGCCTGCCTTTCCGCGGCGAAGACGGTGCAGGCGTGCTCGGTGGTGCTGAGGACGATGGCTGATCGCAGTCGTTCCGAGCGCGGTTCTCGATCCGACGCGGAGGGCATGGCGCCATCGTGCACCGGCGGTGCGGCCTGGAAGGCGGTCACGCGACAGCCGATCGCGACCACACTCCCCCCGTGAGGGGGGCGTCCACCTGAGTGCAGCGGGACGACTCGTCGGGCGGATGCGTGCTGAGTGAGCTCCATCCGCGGCTGGCGGGGTGGGAGCGCAGGTCCGGGTCGGCCGGGTCGATGACGGCGAGCGGCACCTGTTCGCCCCGACACGGGGCACCCGGTTGCCCGGCTGGGACCCGCGAGCACGGATGACGGCGCACACCGCGCCCCCGGCTGTCTCCCTCTCCTGAGCGACGCGGCAGCACGGCGGGCTCATTTCGGTACGGATCGGGTCGATACATGTCCCAGATCGGAAGTTCCGGAGCCTGTCCCCGGCGGGGACGGCGGCGGTCACGGCCGTCGGCGATCGAACCCGAGGAGGGCGAGTGGACGTTCACGGTGTCCTGGCGGGTACCTCCACCGTGACCAGCAGGCTGCTGCTGCGGGCGGCGGCCGAGCGGGGTGGCCCGAAGGCGGTGGAGCGGGCTCTGAGCCGGGCCGGGCTGGCCGGGGACGCGGCCCGGCTGCACAGCCTGCGGGGCCGGGTGTCCTACGAGGTGAAGCTGCGGCTGTTCGACGCCGTCGCCGCGGAGGTGGGCGATCCGCGGATCGGCCTGGCACTGGCCGATGCGGCGCTGACCGATCCCGCGCTGGCGGCGCTGCGCGGTGCGGTGCGCGCGCTGGGCTCCCCGGCGACGGTGCTACGGCAGGTGTCGCGCATCTCCACCCGGTTCGACACCGCCGCGGTGTTCCGCTGCACGGAGTCGTCGGACCGGCGCGCGGAGCTGGTCTGGCGGGTGCTCGCCCCGCACCGACCCAGCCGGATGGACTGCGACTACAACATCGGCCTGCTGATGCAGGCACCGGTGCTCTTCGGCCTGCCGCCCGCACGGGTGGAGCACCTGGCGTGCCAGGTCGATGGCGCCTCCGCCTGCACCTACACCGTCACCTGGCACCCGCTGAGGTCGACGTCTCGGTGGCGGCGCCGGCGCCGGCGTCCACAGCCGGTGGTGCAGACCGCGGCCTGCCACGGTGACGAGCAGCTGCGTGCCCTCCGGGAGGCGAGCGACGCCCTGCCTGCGGACGCCACCCTGGAGGCCACCCTGCAGCGGATCACCGAGCAGGCCGACCGCGTCGTGCACGGACCCGGCCACCTACTGGACGTCCGGCTGCCGCACGGCGCCCGGCACCTGCGGGCACGCGGCCTGGGACGCGCCCTGCTCCAGCGCCTGGGGGACACGCGTCTGGAGCCCGGCGTGCAGCAGATGGCCGAGGCGACCGTGATCGCCGTCCCGGTGGCGACCGCGACGGCGAGCTACGGCGCACTCGCCGTCGTCCTGTGGCCGGGCCAGGAACTGCTCGCTCAGGACGTGGAGCTGCTGACCGGCTACGCCCGGCAGGCCGCTGCCGCCCTGCAGACGGCGGCGCTGCTGGATCAGGCCCGAGAGCAGGAGGAGACCGCCCGGCTGCTGCTGGCCGTCGCCCGCTCCCTGGCCGGCCGGAGCTCGATCCCGCACATCGCGCAGACCATCGCCGACGCCGTCCCTGCGCTGTGCGGCGCGGACCGCTCGGCTGTCGCCCTGTGGGAGCCCGGCGCCCAGTCGGTGTGGATGGCCGGCCTGGCCGGCTGGCCGGCGGAGCTCGCCGACCGGGCCGCCGCCTTCGTGGCGACGACCGAGGACAGCCCCGAACTGTGCCAGCTCGTCGCGAGCGGTGCCCCGCTGCTGGTCGACCGCAGCTCCTCGGCGTGGGCCCTGGACGTGCTCGACGCCTTCGGTGTCGCGGCCTTCGTCGCGGTGCCGGTCCAGGTCGACGGCAACCTGGTCGGCATCATCCTGGCGCACTGGGTGGACCGCGCCCCGCCCCGTGAGCTCGGTGAGGCGCTGAGCGAGCGGCTGTGGGGACTGGCCGGCCTGGCCGGTGTCGCACTCGACAAGACCCGGCTGCTCGAGGAGCTCGACCACCGCTCCAGTCACGACGAGCTCACCGGGCTGCCCAACCGCGCGGTGTTCGACGCCCGGCTGCAAGCCGCGCTCGAGGACGCCGCCGCCGGCGGGGCACCGGTCACCGTGCTGCTGGCCGATGTCGACCGGCTCAAGCGGATCAACGACGGACTCGGTCGCGAGGCCGGTGACCGGGTGCTGCGCCAGGTCGCCAGCCGACTCACCGCGACGGTCCGCGAGGGGGACACCGTCACCCGCGAGGGTGACGAGTTCATCATGCTGCTGCCCGGTGTCGGCCCCCGCCGAGCCGAGCAGATCGCCCACGGGATACGCACCGCCCTCCAGCCGCCGGTCAGCGCCGGGGACGAGGCCGTCTTCGTCGGCCTCACCATCGGAACGGCCGTGGTCAGCGGCCGGTCGCTGCGCCGGCTGCTGCAGCAACCGGAGGCCGCGTGCGGCCTCGTCGAGCAGGCCACCGCGAACCTGTGGGAGGCCAAGCGCCGATCCGCCGGCGCGCTCGTACCCGGCCCGCGGTCGCCGGAGCGTCTGCGGCTGGAGACGGAGCTGCACGGAGCGGTCGACCGCGGCGAGATCCAGGTCTTCTTCCAGCCGCAGATCGACGTGGCGACCGGCCGAACCGTCGCCGTGGAGGCGCTGGCCCGCTGGCAGCATCCCGTGCTGGGCGCGGTGCCGCCGGGCCGGTTCGTGCCCGTTGCCGAGGACAGCGGGCTCATCCGCGAGCTCGGCGCGCACGTCCTCCGGCGGGCCTGCCGCACCGTCGCCGACTGGAGCCTGGAGGGCCTGGAGCTGGAGGTGGCGGTCAACGTCTCCGCCGCGCAGTTGACCGACGCCGACTTCAGCGACGTCGTGCAGCGGGTGCTCGCCGAGACAGGCCTGCCACCCGAGCGGTTGGTCCTCGAGGTGACCGAGAGCCAGGTGATGACCGAGGTGGCAGACCGCCACGGCCACCTGACCCGGCTGCGGTCGACCGGCATCGGGATCTCGATCGACGACTTCGGCACCGGGTTCTCCTCTCTGGCCCAGCTGAACCACCTGCCGGCCACCGAGCTGAAGATCGACCGCAGCTTCGTGGACCACATCCCCGATGACCGCCCCTCCCCCCTGGTCGCCGGCATCGTCGGTCTCGCCCACGGCCTCGGGCTCCGTGTGGTCGCAGAAGGGATCGAGACGCCCGGGCAGCTCCAGGCCGTGCGAGGCATCGGCTGCGACCGAGCGCAGGGCTACCTGCTCGGACGTCCGGCCGAGCCCGACGCCGTACACCACGCATCCCGCCCTCGGGAGAGGTGGTCCCCGTCCAGGTCCCCCCTCCTCCCGTCACCCGGCTCGTGGTGCTCCGCGTGATACTGCCGACGGCGGATCTGGGTGTCCTCCGGTGCGTTCTCGAGATCGGCGACGGCCGCGTCGGGTCGCGAGATCGCAGCTCAGGGCACCACGAGGCATCCCGGTGCTCAGCCTGGGCCAGGAGTTCGAGTCCCCCCTCGGACACAGCAGATGGCCCCGCGGTCACCGACCGCGGGGCCTTCGCCGTTCCTCGGACCGGCCCGAGCCTCAGGCGGCCGTCGCGCGGGCGGCCTCGTCGACCAGCCGCGCGACGACGTCGGGCCGGGAGACGGTCACGGCGTGGGAGGCGTCCACCTCGACGGTGTGCGACGACGCCCGCTCGGCCATGAACCGCTGGGCCTCGGCCGGGACGGCCAGGTCCTGGCGCGTGACGAGGGTCCAGGACGGGACGGTCTTCCAGGCCGCCTTCGTCGCCTTGTCCGCCAGGGCGTCGCCGATGATGGGCCGCTGCGTGACGGCCATCAGCGCGGCGACGTCCGCCGGCACGTCCGCGGCGAAGACCGTGTGGAACCGGTCCTGCTCGATGTAGAGGTCGTCGGCGGTCTGCCCGTCGGGACCGCGGACGGGCACCGGGCGCAGCGCCGTCCCCAGCTCGTTGCCCGGGAACCTCCCGGCCAGCTCGCCGGTGCTCTCCCCCTCGTCGAGCAGGAAGCTGGCGACGTACACCAGCGCCCTCACCCGCGGGTGCCCCTCCGCCGCCTCGCTCATCACGCTGCCGCCGTAGGAGTGGCCGGCGAGGACGATAGGCCCGTCCACGCTGTCCAGGACGTCGCGCAGGAGCGCGGCGTCCCCGGCCAGCGAGCGGAGCGGGTTGGCCACCCCGACCACGGGGAAGCCGTCCCGCCGGAGCTCGGCGATCACGCCGTTCCAGCTCGACGAGTCGGCGAAGGCCCCGTGGACGAGCACCACCGTGGGCGGGACGGCGCGGGTCGCGAGCGTGCTGCTGGTCATGGCTGCTTCCTCTCGGTCGGCGGGCGCTCCGTCGGCGCCCCTCCGGTCGCGCACCGGTGCGCACCCCCGTCAACGACCCGGTATGCGATATATTGCATTCATCAGATGAGGCGAGGAAGGCTCCTTTCCGCGCTTCCTCGTTCCGTCTCGCCCCCCGCCCCGTGCGCCCGGCTCACCAGGAAGTCCGCCCGTGCCGATCCCCCCGACCGACCCCGGCGTCGACCGCAGCCTGCTGCGGGACGACGTCTACCGCCGCCTGCGCGACGCGATCGTCGACGGCACGTTCACCCCCGGCGAGCAGCTCAGGGACCTGGAGCTCGCCGCCTGGCTCGGCGTCAGCCGGACGCCGGTCCGCGAGGCCCTGCTGCGCCTCGCGCAGAGCGGGCTGGTCCTGGCGCAGCCGGGCCGGTCGACGGTCGTGAGCCCGCTCGACGTCCGCGCGGTCCGGGACGCCCGCGACGTCGTGGCGGCCATGCACGAGCTCGCGGTCCGCGAGGCCGTCCCCGTCCTCACCGACGCGGACCTCGCCGCCATGCGCGACGCCAACCGCCGGTTCGCCGCCGCCGTCGACTCCGGCGACGTCGAGGCCGCCCTCCGGATCGACGACGAGCTGCACGGCGTGCTGGTGCGCATCTCCGGCAACCGGGCGCTCGCGACCGTCCTCGAGCAGTTCACGCCCACGGTGCGCCGCGCGGAGCGGCTGCGGTTCGGCTCCCTCCGCGGCCGGGCGTCGGTCACCCGGCACGACGAGCTGATCCGGCTCTGCGCCGCCGGGGACGTCGAGGGCGCGGCCGCCGTCGCCTACGACACCTGGCACAGCCTGCCGAGCGCCGGGGCGTGACCGCCGGACGGCGGTCGTCACGGGGCGATGACCAGCTCCGCGACGAGGTCGCCGTCCATCGCGAAGCGGTAGCGGAGGTCGACGACGCCGCCGGGGAAGTCGCCTGGCGGACCGAGATCGGCTGGCCGGTCTTCCGCATCGCGCCGCGCTGACGGTCACCCGCGCGGCGTCAGACCCCGCCGCAGCTCGTCCAGCGCCTGCGCGAGGCCGACCCGGGGCACCCAGCCCCACCGCCGCGCGCGGTCGGTGCGCAGCTGCCCCGTCCACACCGGCTCGTCGGTCCACTCGGGGGCGACGCCCAGCGCGTCGGTCACCGCGCCCAGGTAGTCCCCCCACGTCGTGGGCTCGCCGGCGACGACGACCGGGGTCGTGCCGCCGGCCACGGGGCCCCGCTCCGGGTCCTCGGACGTCGCGACGGCACCCGTGGCGACGTCCGCGACGAAGGCGGCCAGGTCCTCGACGTGCACCCAGGGCCAGGTCTGCGACGGGTTGGCCCGGGGTGCACCGCCGTCGCGGATCGCCTGCGGTCGCAGCGTGTTCCAGACCGAGGTGTCGCCGGCGCCGGTGATCGCCGGCGGGCGGACCAGCACGGTCGTGAGCCCGCCGACCCGCGCCAGCGCGGCGTCGGCGGCGTTCTTGGTGTCGGGGTAGTCGCCGCTGCCCTCGGGCAGGAGGGGACCGTCCTCGGCGACGTCCCCGACGCCGGCCGAGCGGTCGTAGACCCCGGCCGTGGAGACGTGCACCAGCCGGGCGACGCCCGCGTCGCGGGCCGCCCGGGCGACGACCGCCGTGCCCTCGACGCCCACCCGGTGCTGGACCTCCCGCGGCGAGCCCATCGGGTGGACCGTCGTGACGACCGCGTCGGCGCCCCGGGTCACCGCGCGGGCGAGGGACTCGTCGGCGAAGTCGCCCACGTACTCGGTGACGCCGTCGAGCGCGGGCGCGCTGCCGGCGCGGCGGACCACGGCGCGCACCTGCGCCGACCGCTCGGCCAGCGCCCGGCACACCGCGGCGCCCACCAGACCGTTCGCACCGGTCACCACGACGACGGGAGGGACGCTGGCCATGGCGCCCACCCTGTCAGCGAGCCGACGACGGCGCTCGTCGCACGGCGCGTCGTCGCGGCGTCACAGGCTCGAGCGGGGCCACGGCTGATGCCGTGTCCCCGGGGGACGGTCACCGGCGGGCGAGGACGGCCATCGCCGCCGCACAGCCCCACCCGGTGACGACGATCGGTGTCTCGACCCGGTCGACGCCGTCCCGGCTCACCCGGACGCGGCTGCACCGCTCGCTCAGGTAGCCCAGCGTCAGACCGGTGCCGACCCACCGGAGCACCCGGCGGGCGCGGTCATCCGGCCCCCGCACCAGCCGGGCGACGGCCCACACCTGGGGTCCGACCAGGTAGGGAGGAGCGCTGTACGCCGTGCCGAACCAGAGCCAGTCCCGGACGAGGTGGTCGGGACTGCCCGTCAGGAACGGCACGTCGAAGTGCCGTCGCCGCCGCAGGGCGACCACGTGCCCGGCCAGCTGGGCGACCAGCTGGGCCGAGGCGAGCGTCACGAGCGCCGACCGCCGGGCCATGCGCCGGACGGTAGGGCTCTCCCGCCCCGGGCGGGCACGGACGGCGCGCCGCGGTGCTCGTCAGCGAGCCACGCTCAGCGTCGTCAGCCAGGCGGCGATCCCGAGGACGAGGCACCCGGCGATGGCCGGCGCGTAGGACCCGGAGGCGTCGACGGCCACCCCGGCGAGCGGAGCTCCCACGGCGGACCCGATCCCGGCGCTGGTGTAGAGCACCCCGAGCAGGCCACCCAGGCGGGTGGTGCCGAACCGCTCGGCGACCACCGCGGGCCCGAGGGCGACGAAGCCGCCGTAGCCGATCCCCAGCACGACGGCGAAGGCGACGAGGACGCCGTACCCGCCCGCGAGGCCCCACAGCGCGAAACTCGCGCCCATCGTCAGGAAGCACCACCGGAACGCGCGCAACGCACCGGTGCGCGCGGCGACCGCCCCGAGCACCAGCCGGCCGGCGGTGCTCGCGGCACCGATCACCCCGACCAGCACCGCCGCCGCGACCCGGTCCACCCCGGCCTGTTCGGCGGAGCCGGGCAGGTGCACGAACGGCACGAACAGCGCGACGGACACGAGGCCCGACGCCAGGTACAGCCGCCGGTAGTCGCGGTTCCGCACGGCCTCGCCCAGCGTCAGCGCCGCGGGACCGGCCTGCACCGGAGGGCGGCTGACGACCGCGGCGCAGGCCAGCAGCACCGCCGCGCCCGCCAGGCCGAGCACGAGGTGGGTGTCCCGCCACCCCAGCTCACCGATCAGCGCGGCGGCCACCGGCGCGACGGTGAGCGTGCCCAGGCCGATCCCGGTGACCGCCACCCCGATCGCGAGCGTCCGGCGCCGCTCGAACCACCCGCCGACGACGGCCACCATCGGGACGTAGGCGCAGGCCACCCCGATCCCGACCCCCAGGCCGTAGGTGACCAGTCCGAGCCACAGCTCACCGGCGCGGGACGTCGCCGCCAGCCCGGCGCCGAGGGCGATCCCCCCGACGAGCAGTACGCGTCGGGGGCCGTAGCGGTCCACCGCGATGCCGCTGAGGGCGCCGAGGCCGAAGTAGGTGAGCGAGGTGAGGGCGAAGAAGACCGACGTCGCGCCGCGACCGGCGCCGAACTCCTCCGCCATCGGCTCGAGGAACGCGCCGAAGGAGTAGGCGATCCCGAACGAGGCGAACATCGCGGCGAACGCCGCGGCGACCATCACCCAGCTCCGGACCGAGTCGACCGCCGCCGTGGTCCGCATGCCGGCGGAGGATACGAGGCACCTCCCCGGCGGCCCGGCGCGTGAGCACCGAACACGGTCGTCGGCGTCCCGGCGGGGCCGTCGGCCGCGGCGTCGACGGTCAGGGCGCTACGTCATGTCAGGGCGCTACGTCATGTCAGGGCGCTACGTCATCCCGGGTCGATGTTCTGGTTGCGCCGGAAGACGTTCGCCGGGTCGTACTCCCGCTTCAGCGCCGTCAGCCGCCGGAGCTTGGCCTCCCCGTAGGCCTGCCGGACGCGGGCCTGCCCCTCCTCCATCAGGAAGTTGACGTAGACGCCGGTGTGGAACGGGGCCAGGGCCGTCCAGTAGTCGCGCGCCCACTGGCGTTGCTCCTCGAACCCGTCGGGACCCGCCGTGTTCCCGTTGATGTTGAAGGTGAAGCCGGCGGACCGGCCGTTGAAGGCGGTGGCGTCGTCCGGGACCCGGGCGACCGCCCCGCCCATCTGCCACAGGGCCACGCTGCTCAGCGGCGACGTGATCCGGCGGCCGTGCTCGACGACGACGTCGATCACGTCGTCGCTCAGCGCCGCGACGTCGCAGGAGCGGACGGAGTACCAGCAGCCGTGCCGGAACGAGGGGTCGAACATCTGCTGGTGCGCCACGAACGGCTTGGGCGCGACGACGTCCAGCACCGGCGACCCGAAGCCCCGCATCGGCGCCAGGACCCGCTGCCCCTCGTCGACGTCGCCGGCGTAGCAGGCGGCGACCGCCACCACCGGCCGGCCGACCAGTTCCGGCGGGACCACGGGCAGGGACGGGGCGAGCCGCTGGACGACGATCGTCATCAGCTCGTCGGGACCCTCGGCCGCCCAGTCGCGGTAGGAGCGCAGGACCCGCTCGGCGTCGTCCATGGACCAGAAGGTCGCCCCGGCCACCACCTGCGGCCCCAGGGGGTGCAGGCGGAAGCGGAAGTCGGTGACCACCCCGAAGTTGCCGCCGCCGCCGCGCAACCCCCAGAAGAGATCCGCGTTCTCGTCCTCGCCGGCCCGGACGACCTCGCCGTCGGCGGTCACCAGGTCCGCCGACAGCAGGGAGTCGACGGTGAGGCCGTAGCGGCGCATGACCCAGCCGATGCCACCCCCGAGGGTCAGCCCGGCCAGGCCGGTGTGGGAGACGATGCCGGCCGGCACGACCAGCCCGTGTTCCTGGGTCCGCTCGTCCAGCGCTCCCAGCAGCACCCCGGCCTGCACCGCCGCCACCCGTGAGGACGGGTCCACCCGGACGCCGTTCATCCGCCGGAGGTCGATCACCAGGCCGCCGTCGCAGGTGGACAGCCCCGGGAAGCTGTGCCCCCCGCTGCGGACGGCGATCGGCAGCTGCTGCTCGCGGCCGAACCGGATGGCGGTCCGCACGTCGTCCGCGCCCGTGCACCGGGCGATGACGGCGGGACGTCCGTCGATCGACCCGTTCCAGAGCTTCCGGTGCTCGTCGTACCCGACGTCTGCGGCGGTGACGACGTCGCCGTGCAGCGCGGCGCGGAGGCCGGCGACGGCAGTGGCGCTGACCGGAGCCGCTGTGGTCGTCATGGGACCAGTGTCGGGACGTCGGAGGCGCGCGACAGGGACCAAGGGTCCCTCTGCCGGGCACCCGGGACACCTCGGCCCGCGGCGCGCACGGCACCCTGGCCCCGTCGACCGCCGGGGGCCACACTCCGTGTCCCGCCCTCGTCCTGGAGCTCGCGATGCTGCGGACCCGCTTGTGCGACCTGCTCGACGTCTCCGTGCCGGTGGTGATCGCGCCGTTCGGCCCCTGGGACGAGACGGCGCTGGCGGTGGAGGCCTGCCGGGCCGGCGCCCTCGGCAGCCTCGGCACGGCGCTGCGCCGGCCGTCGGAGCTGCGCGCGCAGTGGCAGCGGGTGCGCGAGAGCACCGACCGCCCCTTCGCGGTCAACCACACCGGGCGGCCGTTCGACCCCGAGGCCTTCGCGGCCACGCTCGAGTTCGCGCCCGCGGCGATCAGCTTCCACATGGGCGTCCCCGCCGACCTCGTCGCCCGCGCGCACGACGCCGGGATCCGCTGGATCCAGGCGGTCGGCGACGTGCGGGCCGCGGAGGCCGCGCTGGAGGCCGGGGCCGACGTGCTGGTCGCCCAGGGCACGGAGGCCGGCGGCAACGCCGGCTGGGTCAGCACCCTGGTCCTCGTGCCGGCCGTCGTCGACCTGGCCGGGGACGTGCCGGTGGTCGCCGCCGGCGGCATCGCCGACGGCCGGGGCCTCGCCGCCGCGCTCGCGCTCGGGGCGCAGGGCGCGAGCCTGGGCACCCGCTTCCTCGCCACCCCCGAGATGGGCGTCGACCAGGAGTGGAAGGACCGGATCGTGGCCGCGGACGCCACCGACGCGGTCAAGGTCCCGCACAGCGAGCGGGTGATGCCCCGGTTCACCCTCCCGCAGATCGGGGAGCCGTACGCGCCGCGGGCGCTGCGGACCGAGCTGGTCTCCCGGCTGCAGCGGGCGCCGGAGACGGTCGACCCGGAGCGCGTGGGACACGAGCTGCGCGCCCGCGTGCGGGCCGGCGGCGGCCACGACCTGCTCCCGTTCGCCGGGCAGTCGGTGCAGCTCGTCCACGACGTCGTCCCGGCCCGGGAGCTGGTCGCCCGCATCGTCGCCGAGGCCGAGGAGGCCCTGCGGACGGCGGGACGGGCGGTCACGGCCGAACCGGCGCCGCGGCCGCGGGCCCCGGAGCCTCCCGCCGCGCGCGAGCCCGTCGACCAGCAGGCGTGACGGGCGGCGCGACGGCGCGGCGCCGACCCGGCCGGCCGTCGTGCGGTCACGGGAGTCGTGCGGTCAGGGGATCTGCGCCGGTATGCGGCGGGCCTCGACGAGCAGGCACACGTGCTGCAGCCCGACGATCGACGCCGCCTGCAGCAGGGGCAGCCGGACGAACACCGCGCCGAGGGGACCCAGGAAGGAGGCGAAGAGCCACATCGAGGTCGCCAGGCACAGCAGGCGCCGGCCGGACCCGTCGACGTCGACGCCGTGCCGGGCGAGGGGCAGCGCACCCACCCCGAAGGCCGTGCCCAGGACGACCGACAGGAGTGCGGCGCTGGAGGCACCCCCGAGCCAGGCCGCCGGGAGGACGCCCAGCACGGCTGCGGCGATCGCCGCCGACCACCACAGGCGTCCGGCGGGGCGGCCACTCCCCCGGTCCGGCCGCTCGTAGCAGTCGAGCTCGGTGGGCGGGTGCTCCGCGACCATCCGGGACCGGTCCTCGTAGACCGCCACGGAGGGGTGCTTCCGCCGGACCCGCTCGGTCAGGTCCCCGGGGACGGCACCCGACAGCCACAGGGCCTCGATCCGGGAGTACTCGGCCCGCAGACCACGGGTCCCCGCGACGACGTGCCCCCAGCAGGCGACCACGGCGAGGACGTGGCGGCTGCGCGGCTGGTCACCGGCCCACTGCTCCGCGCCGAAGGCGTAGAAGCCGCACGTGCAGTCCGGAGCCGGGCTGGGGTGCGGCGGGCGGTCCCTGCTCAGGCAGCGCGCCTGGTTGGCGCCGTCGTGCCAGGGCTCGTCGGAGAACAGCGGGTAGAGGGCACCGTCCGGGCCGATCCGGAAGGTGCGCAGCGCTCTGATCTGTCCCACACGTGGCTCGAAGCCACCGTAGGGATCCACCGCCGCTACTTCACGGGCGACGGGGTCCGGGGCGGCTCGGGTCGCTCCGGCGCGGCCGGTTCGAGGGGCGGCTCGGGCACGGGCAGGACCTCGATCCGGCGGACTTCCTTGCCGATGTTGCCCACGACACCAGCGTAGGGACCCGGTCCGCGATCGGGACCCCTCTCGTCCCCGCGAGATCCCGGCACCGCCGCAGGGGACCGCTCGTCGCGGCGAGCACCCGGTGGGAGGATCGGGCGTAGGGACGGGAGGGGACGCCGTGGACGGGCAGCAGCCGATCGAGCCGAGCGAGATCTACCGGGCGGACGGCAGCCGCGTGCCCCGCCGCCGTGCACCGCGGGGCACCCTGCCGGCCGCGGTCCGGTCCCTGCTCCCGGCGCTGTCCCGCGGCACGGCCGCCGGGTCGCTGGTCACCGCGTCGGCGTTCGCGGTCGCGGCGGCCGTCACCGCCCGGGCCGCCGAGGCGGCACGCCACGTGCTCGAGCAGGCGGCCCGGGAGGCGCTGTCCACGCGTCCCACCGGGTCGTGGATCGAGGTCTCCGTCACCCGCATCGAGGTGCGCTGGCCGCGCTGAGCCCTGCCGGGGCGCCGTGGCGGACGCGGCAGGCGGCGTCCCGGAGGTCCGGCGGGGAACGGGTCGAGCGGACGCGCCGGACTCCCTGGCGCGGCCGGGCGACCGGCGGTAGAGAGAGTCGTCCCGCCGTCGACGAGGGAGCACTCCGATGGCCGACAAGTCGCCCCACGACGACCACTCCACGAAGAAGTCGGGCAAGGCCGTGAAGGCCAAGCGCAGCGAGCGCAAGGAGAAGCAGCGGGCCGCGGCCCAGATGGAGCGGCTGATGCACCCGCGGAGGACCAAGAGCTGACCGGCCCCGCCCGCGGTGCTCCCGCGTCCCGGGCCGTCCGGCACGCGGCGTCCCCGGCCGCCACCGTCAGGCCGACGGCGTCCGCTCCTCCGCCGCGAGGCGGTCGGCGAACAGCGGCGGGAGACAGCGCAGCATCAGGCTGGACCACACCACGTGCGTGAGCACCGGCGCCTGGATCCCCCCGGTGATCCTGCGCTGGATCCCGAACAGCAGTCCCATCGGCAGGCTGGCCAGCACGAGCGCCGGGTTGCGGGTGGCCACGGTGGCCAGGCCGTAGACCGCCGTCGAGACCAGCACCGGGCGCTCGGCGCCGGCCGCCGCGTAGAGCGCGCCGCGGAAGAACACCTCCTCCGCCACGCCGTTGGCCAGCGTGGTGGTGGCGACGAGCGGGGCCGAGCCCTGGTCGGCGTAGCGGAGCACCGAGCCGATCGCCCGCTCCAGCACCGGGATCCGCCGGGCGACCAGCGCCGCGGCGTAGAAGGCGCCGAAGGCGCCGACCCCCGAGACGACCGGCGTGAGCAGCGGCCGCTGCAGCCGGTCCCCGGGCCCGAACATGCGGCCCAGGTGCAGCGGCCCGGACGCCAGCCCCCCGGCCACCCAGGTGCCGGCGACCCCGAGGGTCAGCCCGTAGAACCGCGGGGAGCCCGGCGGCGTGGACAGCGACACCCCCAGCAGTGACGCGCCGGCCACCGCGACGGCGCCGGTGACCCGCCGGCGGCGCCGGAACGCGGCGTCGGTCTCCCAGTGGTCCCGCGGCACCTGCCGCAGCAGCGGCCCGGCCACCCGCCGGATGCCGGCCTCCAGTGCCCGGACGGACCGGCGGCGCGTCACCGCCGGGCTCCGCGGCTCAGCCACCCGCCGCGCCGCTCCCCGACCTGTCGCCGGCGTTCGCGCGCCCGCTCGACCAGGGCGGTGAGCACCATGTGGTCGTAGTCCATCGGGTCGAAGGGGACGACCGAGCGGATGGCGTCGTCGGTGACGACCACCTCGTTGCTCATCGAGTCGATGAGCGACCGGCCGGTGGCGACGTCGACGTCGGTGACGAGGGCCAGCCAGCGCGAGGACAGCTGCGGGCTGAGCAGCGGCACGGGGACGACGAACAGGTGCCGGTTCTGGACGTCGGCGACGCGGGTGAGCATCTGCAGGTAGGTGAGCACCTCCGGGCCCCCGACCTCGAACACCCGCCCCTCCGCCTCCGGCGCGTCGAGGACGCCGACCAGGTACCGGACGACGTCGGCGACCGCGATCGGCTGGGTCCGCGTGCTGACCCACCGGGGGGTGACCATGGCGGGCAGGTGGGCCACGAGCTGGCGGGTCATCTCCCAGGACACCCCGCCGTGGCCGACGACGATGCCCGCGCGCAGCACGGTGACCGGCACGCCGGTGCCGCCCAGCAGCCGCTCGACCTCGCGCCGGCTGCGCAGGTGCCGCGACAGCCGGTCGGCGTCCCGGCCCAGACCCCCCAGGTAGACGATGCGGCCGACGCCCGCCGCGGCGGCGGCGCGGGCGAAGGCCCGTGCCGCGTCGGCGTCCTTGCGCTCGAAGTCGGGGTCGCCCAGGGAGTGCACGAGGTAGTAGGCGACCTCGCACCCCCCGAGCGCCGCCTCGAGCGACGCCGCGTCGCCGACGTCCCCGGCGACCGGGCTGCCGGCTCCCCCGTACCGCTCGGGCCGGCGGGTCATGGCCCGGACGTCGTGGCCCTCCTGTTCCAGCGCGGTGGCCAGCCGGCCGCCCACGAACCCCGACGCACCGGTGACCAGTACCTTCACCGGTCCAGGGTGACCCGCGCGGGCGGTCGGTGCGACCCGTCCCGCCGGCCGGTCTCGGCCCGGTCCCGGATCCCGAGCAGCATCCGCCGCATCATCGGGTAGTCGGCGACCTCGCACAGCAGCACCGTGCCCAGGACCCACCCGGGGCGCGACCACTCGTACACGACGTGCATCCGGCTGACCAGCCGGGTCCGGCCGCCGGCCAGCGGGACCAGCCGCCACGCCCACGTCCGGTTGGGCGACCGCCACAGCAGCCACTCCGGGGCCTCGAAGTCCTCGACCCGGAACGACGAGCGCTCCGAGGCGCGGGGCCCCCAGGCCAGGTGCTGGCCGACGTGGAGGTCCTGCAGCTCCGGGCGGACCTCCCGGGCACTCGGCCACCCGAGGTTGTCGAGCAGGTCGTCGGCGTACCAGCCGCCGCGGCGGTAGCCGACCTGGACGAGCCAGGGCCACACCGCCTCGGGGGGCGCGGCGACGGTGACGGCCCGGGTGCACCGGTACCGGGCACGGGGCAGCAGGTCGTCGCCGGGCATCGGCGCGGCGACCTCCTCCGCGGTGGCCCCCCACCTGCGGTGCCAGGGGCGCAGCAGCGGGGTGACGACGAACCGGGGCAGGTCACCGAGCACCGCCAGGACCTGCGGGACCAGGTCGGCCGCGGCCCTCGCGGGGGTCCGGTGGGGCGGGCGCGGGGGCAGCTCGATCCGGACGACGGGCCCGCGGCGCCGCGCCGTCGCGGGGTCCGCCCCGTGGCCCGTCCGGCCGACGTCCGTGCTGGGGAGGGACATCCGCGCTCCTCCGGGGTGCGGGTCCGTGGCGTGTGCGGATCCGTGGCGTGGGCCCGGCGCGGCCGACGGCGGACGCACCCACCGGGGCGCCGGCCGGGCTCGGTGTCGACCCCAGCGCGGCCGGCCCGCCACCACCTCATCCGGGGCGGACGATCCGGGCCGGGGCGGTGTGTCACGACGCCGCGCGCAGCACCGTGCCGATCTCGTCGTCGGTGAGCACCACCGGGTTGCCGCGCATGCTGCTGGAGCGCGCGGCCTTCGCGGCGACCTCGGCGTGGTCGGCCGGGCGGAGGCCGAGCGCCCCGAGGGGCGGCACGCCGAGCGCGGACACCGTCTCGCGAAGCCAGGCCACCGCGTCCTCGACGGTCGCGTCGTCCCGTCCGGTCAGCAGCCGGGCGGCCTCGGCGTAGCGGCCCACCGCGGGCGAGGCCGGTGCGCGCTCCCGCAGTGCCCGGACGTTCGCCTCGACCACCGGTGCCAGCAGGGCGGCGCACACGGCGCCGTGCGGTGCGGAGACCAGGCCGCCGACGACGCCGGCGACGCCGTGCACCGCCCCCAGCTTGGCGTTGGCCAGCGCGATGCCGCCGAACAGGCTGCACAGCGCCATCTCCTCGCGCGCCGCCCGGTCCCCGCCGTCCTCGTAGGCGGTCCGCAGCGCCCGCGCACCGCGCTGCAGCCCGGCGGCCGCGAGGGCTTCGGTCACCGGGGTGGCCTGCGGCGAGACGTAGGGCTCCAGGCACTGGGTGAGCGCGTCGAGCCCGCTGCTGGCGGTGACCGCCGGCGGGCAGGTGAGCGTGAGCAGCGGGTCGACGAGTGCGACGGTCGCGAGCAGGTGCGGCCCGCGGATGCTCGCCTTGACGCCGTGCTCCGGGGAGGAGAGCACCGCGTTGGCGGTCACCTCCGCACCGGTGCCCGCGGTCGTGGGGACCGCGACGGAGGGCAGGGCCGGCCGCTCTAGGGGCAGCCCGCGGCCGACGACCTCCAGGTGGTCGAGCGGGTCGGTGCCGTTGCCGAGCAGGGCGGCGACGGCCTTGCCGGTGTCCAGGACGCTCCCGCCCCCGATCGCGACGACCACGTCGACACCGGCGTCCCCGGCCTCGCGGGCCGCCGCCCGCACCGCGTCGACGGTCGGCTCCTGCGGGACCGGGACGACGGCGACCGGGTCGACGCCGCCCAGGAGGGAGCGGTGCCGTGCGGGGTCCCGCCCGGTGCACAGGAGCACCCGCCGTCCGAGGGGAGGAAGCAGGTCCGCGAGCTCCTCCGCGCGCCCCGGGCCGAAGAGGACCCGGCGCGGGACGGCGACGTCGAACCCGCTCACCGGTGCCCTCCGGGGCGTCCCCGGGCGGCGCGACGGCCCGTCACGAGCCCGCGGCCAGACGCCGGCCCATCTGCTCGTGGACGGCCTGGATCGCCTGCAGCGGGCGGATCATCACGCGGAACTCGACGATCCGCCCGGCGTCGTCGCAGCGCACGATGTCGACGCCGTTGACGTACCGGCCCCCGACGCTCGTCTCGAACTCCAGCACCGCGGTGTCCCCGGCGACGACCTGCTTCGTGTAGCGGAACGTCGCGTCGGGACCCTCGCCGGCGAGGGCGTCGGCCGCCGCCTCCAGGTACCGCGTCGTGATCGCCTTCCCCTCCTGCGGCGTGAACACCACCGGCGACCAGAAGACGACGTCGTCGGCGAGCAGGTCGTCGAGCGCGCCCGGTGGCCTCTCGTCCAGGTAGCGGTGCCAGCGGGCGACGACGTCGTCGATCACGGGGGACCTCCTCGGTGGGTCAGCGGGCCGTGCTCACGGAGCCTGCCGGGGGCCGTGCCGGTCCAGCCAGTCGACCATCGCCGCCCGGGTGGCGGCCGACAGCCGGTGCCAGTCGGCCAGCGGCACCCGCGGCACGCCGGCGGCCCGGCAGGCGGCGGCCACCGCGCCGGGCCGGCGGTGCCGCGCCGATCGGATCGGCGGTTTGCCGGGAACGGACGGCTGCAGCACGATTCTCCCGGGCGGGAGAGCCGGCCCGCCGATCCGATCGGGTGGTGGTGTGTGGCCCGCGACGAGGACTCCGCCTCCGCTGCGGTGACGACCGGCTGGGCGGATGCCGACCGCCTGCTGCGCGCCCTGGGTCACGCGGTCATCGCCACCGACCTCGACGGCCGCATCGTCCACTGGAACCCCGCGGCCGAGCGGCTGTACGGCTGGACCGCCCGGGAGATCCTGGGCCGCGACATCACGGAGGTGACGGTTCCCGAGTCCGGGCAGGAGCAGGGCCAGGAGATCATGCGGTCCCTGCGCGAGGGCAGGCCCTGGTCCGGCGGCTTCACCGTCGTCCGCAAGGACGGCTCGACCCTCTCCGCGCTCGTCACCGACGTCGGCGTGCGGGACGACGACGGCCGCCTCGTCGGGATCGTGGGGGTGTCCACGGACGTGGGCAACGCCCTGCGCCCGCTGCTGGCCCGCTCGTCCGACGCGGTCCTCGTCCTGTCCCGCAGCGGTGCCGTCTCGTACGCCAGCCCGGCCTTCACCCGGCTGTTCGACTGGCCCCAGGACCGTGTCCTCGGGATGCACCTGTGGGACCTTGTGCACCCCGACGACCGGCCTGCCGCCGTGCGGCCGCCCGCCCGGGAGCGGGACGAGGAGTCCCGCACGCTGGAGTGCCGGCTCCGCTGCCCCGACGGCTCCTGGCGGCACGTCGAGATGGTCGTGACCGACCTGCTCGACGACCCCGCGGTCCGGGCCCGGATCTGCAACATCCGGGACGTCACCGAGCGGCGGCAGGCGCAGGCGCGGCTGGCCGAGCTCAACGAGCAGCTGGAGACCGCCCTAACCTCCCGGGTCGTCATCGAGCAGGCCAAGGGCATGCTCGCGGAACGGCGCAGGATCTCCGTCGAGGAGGCGTTCTCGGTCCTGCGCAAGCACGCCCGCGACCACAACGCGTCCCTGCAGGACGTCGCGGCCGCGGTCGTCACGCTCGGGCTGTCCCCCTGACGCCGGCGGTCCGCCGACCCGTCCCCCGGCCGCCTGCCGGTCGCGTGGCACGACGCCGGGAGGGTGGCTAGCCTCGGAGACGGCCGCTCAGTGGCCCTCCGCCCCGGTCCCCGGCGGAGCCCGGTCGCTCCGGTCCACGGCGACGTCGTTCAGATGTCGACTGGATGGCGCGATGCTGACCCCCACCCCGAGCCCGGCCCTCCTCGACCGGCAGGTCGCCGCGGCCGTCCGGCCCCACCCCTCCCTCTTCCCGGTGGCCCGGGCGATCCGGGCGGAGCTCCCGGACGATCGCCTCCACCTGGTCGACGGGGACGGCGCCTCGTTGTGCGACGCGTTCCCCCCGCAGCAGCTCGAGCGGCTGCACTTGCCCTGGGAGGCCGTCCTCGCCGGTGCCCGGTGCCTCGCCTGCGAGCTGCTCGGCTCCCCGACCCTCGCGGCCACCCCGGGCCGGGCTGACCCGGGGCCCGGCGTCCCGCTGCCCCGAGGGCGCCCGCTCGCCCCGGACGGCACCACCGACCGTCGCGAACCCGCGATCGGCCGGCGTCGCGTCACACCGGGAGGGCGTCGTCCGCGGTGCCCGCCTCCGGGCGGCCGGCAGCGAGGTACCTGTGCGCCTGCCGCAGCCGGGCGCCGAGGTCGGGCAGCTCGTCGGGGGCCGCCCGACCGGCGAGGTGGGTCAGGGCCGTGAGGTCCGCGTCAGGCCATCGGTGACCTCCTCGCGGCGATCAGGAGCTCGTCCAGGCCCTCGCCGACGATGGAGTTCCACGTCGGGAGTTCCAGGTGGATCCGCGGGACTCCACCGAGCGTGGTGATCGCACCCACCTCCAGGGGAACCGCCGCGGCACCGGACGATCCGCCCGGCGTCGTCGCAGGGGGTGACGACGTCGTCGATCACGGGGTGCCTCCTCGGCGGGTCAGCGGACCGTGCCCACCGAGCCTGCCGGGGCCCGTGCCGGTCCCGCCGGTCGACCATCGCCGCCCGGGTGGCGGCCGACAGCCGGTGCCGGTCGGCCAGCGGCACCCGCGGCACGCCGGCGGCCCGGCAGGCGGCGGCCACCGCGCCGGCCGGCGCCTCGGGGTCCCAGGCCGGGTCCAGCACCTGCGTCATGCACCCGCACCGTAGGACCGCCGGGCGCCCCGGCAGGTGTCCCGTGTGTCGCGTCCTTGCTGCGTCGGGTCCGTGGGGTTCGGCGGGCCCGGTGCGGGCATCAGGGCGGCGTGCGGGTGCTGCTGGTGATCACCGACGAGGACTGGTACGAGGACGCCGGCTACGCGGCCGCGTGGGTGCGGGCGCTGGAGGCGGAGGGCGCGGAGGTCGAGCGGCTGGCCCGGGTGCCGGACGACTGGCCGGTCACCGGCCCGCCGCCGGGCCGCTACGACCTCGCGATCGCGCACGTGCTGGTCGAGGAGGTCGTGGCCTACGCGCCGACCTTCGCGCTGGCCACGCTGCTCGAGGCGGCCGGCGTGCCGCTGCTCAACCCCGTCACCTCGCTGGTCGCCTCCGCCGACAAGCTGGTGACCCACGCCGTGTGGGCGGCCGCCGGGGTGCCGCAGCCGGCCGCGTGGGACCTCGCCCGGGTCCGGGAGTGGCCGGTGCCCGGGCGGCAGATGGTGCTCAAGCCCTCCCTCGGCGACGGCGCCCGCTACATCGAGCTGGTCGGCGACCTCGACGCCGCCCGCCGGGTCGAGGCCGGCTGGCGGGAGCACGAAGCGGCCGGCGGGCACCGGCGCGGCACGTCGCTGCTGCGGGAGTGGATCGCCGAGCCGGCGTGCGCGCGCGTCTTCGCCACGCCGACCGCCACCTCCCTGGTCTACGAGAAGTCGCGCGAGGAGGGCGCCCTGGTCACCCACGGGACGGTGTACCCGCGGGTGTACGAGGCGCCGCCGGAGATGGCGCAGCTGGCCTCGCGGATGGTCGCCGCCCTCGGCGGCGGGCTGATGGGGGTGGACGTGCTCGTGGAGCCGGACGGCCGGCTGCTCGCGCTGGAGGCCAACGCGCCCTTCGGCTTCGACGTCACCGACCCGGAGCAGAGCCGCTGGGTGGCCCGCGCCGCCCTCGCGGCCGCCGAGCGCGCGGCCGCGCACCGCCCGGCGGCGGCCGCGTGAGCCCGGAGGGCGGCCCGGACGAGGCGCTGCTGCCCGACGGCTCCGACCGGCCGCACGCGGCACCGGCGCTGGCCGCCGTCCGCGCGTACGGCCCGGGCGCGCTGGCCGCCGACGTGGCCCGCGCGGTCGCCGGGCTCGGCATGGAGCACGGCCCCGCCGGCGAGGCGCACCCGTTCACCGTCGACCCGGTGCCGCGGGTGCTCGAGCGGTCCGAGTGGGAGGAGGTGGCCGCGGGCCTCACCCAGCGGCTGCGCGCGCTGGAGGCCCTCGTCGCCGACGCCCACGGCCCGCGCGAGGCGGTGCGGGCCGGCGTCGTCCCGGCCGCGGTGCTCGACACCAACCGGTACCTGGCCCCGGGCCTGCGGCCGCCGCGGCGCTGGATCGGCATGGCCGGGCCCGACCTGGTCCGCGGCGCCGACGGGCGGCTCGTCGTCCTGGAGGACAACGTGCGGACGCCGTCGCTGCTGGCCTTCGCGCTGGCCGCGCGGGACCTGGTGGCCCCGCGCCTCGGCGTGCGGCCGGGCCCGGCGCCGGTGCGGGAGGCCGCCGCCGCGGCGATGCGGCGGATGCTCGCCGCCGCCACCGACGTGCCGGACCCGGTGGTGGCCGTGCTCGGTGACGGGCCGCGCAGCTCGGTGCCCTGGGAGATCGACCGGTTCGGGGAGATGGTCGGCGCGCCGGTGGTGCTGCCCTCGCAGCTCGTCCCCCGCGGGGACCGGCTGCTGCTGCCGGACGGGCGCCGGGTGGACGTGCTGTGGCGGCGCACCAGCGAGGAGCGGCTGACCGGCGACGACGGCCGGCCCAACGAGCTGGGCGAGCTGCTGCTGGGTCCGCTGCGCGCCGGCACGGTGACGGTCGTCAACGCGTTCGGCACCGGCGTCGCCGACGACAAGCGCACGTTCCCCTACGTCGAGGACCTGGTCCGCTTCTTCCTGGGTGAGGAGCCGCGGCTGCGCTCGCAGCCCGCCTACGACCTCGGCGACCCGGCGCGGTGCCGGGAGGCGCTGGACCGGCTGCCCGAGCTGGTGCTCAAGCCGCGCTCGGGCTCGGGCGGCTGGGGCGTGGTCATCGGCCCGCGCGCGGACGCCCGCCGGCTCGAGCGCGCCCGCGCCGCCGTCCTGGCCGACCCCGGGGAGTGGATCGCCCAGGAGCCGGTGGCGCTGTCCACCCACCCCACGGTCGTCGACGGCGCGCTCGTGCCGCGGCACGTGGACTACCGGCCGTACGCCTTCTGCGCCGGCGACGAGACGACCGTGCTCCCGGGCGGCCTCACCCGGGTGTCCCTGACCGAGGGCGAGCTGGTGGTCAACGCCTCGCAGGGCGGCGGCGCCAAGGACACCTGGGTGGTCGGCTGAGCGCTGCCCGGCGCCGGGATGGGCGAGCATGCACCGGTGGGATCCCCCTCCCGCACCCGCCGGGTCGCGGCCGCGGTCGTGGCGGCCGGGTGCACCGCCGCCGTGACCGCGTCCGGGGAGCTGTCCACCGGCGCGCTGCTGGCTGTCGGCGGCACCGGCCTCCTGGCGCTGGCCGCCGGGCTGGCCACGCGCGCCGGCGCGGCGGCCCCGCGGGTCGGCCGCCGGGCCCTGCCCTGGCTCGCCTGGCTGGCCGCGGCCCTGGCATGGGAGGTGGCCGCCCTCCTCGACGGCGACCTGCCGGCCCTGAG
The DNA here is from genome assembly GCF_054050375.1 of Geodermatophilus sp. SYSU D00879. Lineage (NCBI taxonomy): Bacteria > Bacillati > Actinomycetota > Actinomycetes > Geodermatophilales > Geodermatophilaceae > Geodermatophilus > Geodermatophilus sp. SYSU D00879. Next base: position 22,314 of record NZ_JBJGZF010000015.1, on the reverse strand, counting down.
CGACCTCGTCGACCCGCTGCTCGCGCACCCGGCCGCGCGGGCGGCGGCGACCCTGGGCTGGCTGGGGGCCGGGGCCTGGCTGCTCACCCGGCCCGCGGTCCCGCCGGAGCGGTCGTGACCGGCACCGCGGGATCCGTCACGGCGGTCGTGCTGCTCCTGGCCGCCGGCCTGTCCCTGGAGGTCTCCGCCCGCCGGGGGGACTCCCCGGCTCCCCTGGCGCAGGCGCTCGGTGCGGCGATGCGCACCACCCCCGGCCGGCTGACGGTGCTCCTCGCGTGGGCCTGGCTCGGCGTGCACTTCCTGGCGCGCTGACCGCGCCGTCCGGGCGGCTCGACCGCGGTGGGAGCGAGGCCCGTTTCCTGTCACACCCCCGGACCACACTGTGGCTGTCCGGATCGCACCGCAGGTGTCGCCCCCGCACACCACGGCCACCGCACCGGCGGGATCCGGGAGGAGGTGAGGACCAGGTGAGGACCTACGACCCCGCGGACGGCATCCGCTACGTCCACCTGGCACAGGACCCCGGCACTCCCCCGGCGCCATCGCCCTCCCCCGAGCGGTGCCACCGGCTGCCCTCCGGCTACCCGAACGCCTCCCTCCGGGCCCGGCTCGGGGGACCCGGGGCGACCGCGTCCCGTCCCGCGCTCGTCCTCCTCCCCGGGGGATCGGCGGCGGCCGACGCCCCCGCCCGGGTCGCGGCCCCGCTGCGTCTGGCCCGGTAGCCGACGCCGCGCCGCTCCTGCGCCGCCCCGGGGACGAAGTGCCCTGGAGCGGCGCGCCCCCGGAGGGCTTGGCTGGTCCCACGGGGGTGCCCGACATCTCGGGGAGCCGATCCGATGGTCACCACCCTGGCGGCCCTCACGCCGCTGGAGCAGAGCCTCCTCGTGACGCTCCACTCCCGGGCGGTGGACGCCCGCTCGCCACGCCCCGTCCTGGGGGACGCGCTGGCCGGCAAGATCCTGCGGGAGCTCGGCCCGGACGCCACCGGGGTGCGCGTCGACGCCAACCTGGTCACCAGCTGCGCGCTCCGCGCCAAGCGCCTCGACGAGATCGCGCTCGACTTCGTGCACCGCCACCCGGACGCCGTCGGGCTCGACCTGGGCGCCGGGCTGGACACCCGGTGGGCGCGGATCGCCCCACCGCCCACCGTGGACTGGTTCGACGTCGACCTGCCCGCCGTCGTCGCCGCCCGGGACGCCGTGGTGCCCACCCGCGCGCGGACCCGCACGATCGCCGCGGACGTGCGGGACGGGCACTGGCTGGACGCCGTCCCTGCCGGCCGGCCGGCGGTGGTCGTCGCCGACGGCCTGGTCGGGTTCCTCGACCGGGACGAGGTGACCGCCCTGCTCCACCGGCTGACCGGCCACTTCCCCTCCGGGGAGATCGCCTTCAACAGCTACTCCCGCTTCGCCCTGCGGGCGACCCGGCTCGTGCCCGGCACGAGGGCGGTCTCCGGGCTCCTCCGGTTCCCCGGCGTCGACGACCCGCACGAGCTCGAACGCTGGGACCCGCGCCTGCACCTGGTCCGGGAGATCCTGCTCAGCCGGGAGCCCGAGGTCGCCCTGTTCCCGCCGCTGCTGCGGCTGTACCACCGGCTCGCCGCGCACAGCACGGCCTGGTCCCGCCGGGGGACGGTCGTCCTGCACTACCGCTTCGAGCGCTGACGGGGCGCCGCCGCGGCCGGGGCGGCGGGCGTGAGGGCGCGGCCGACGCCGGCCAGGTCGTCCGCCGTCGTCAGCAGCCAGCCCCAGGTGTCGAGCAGGCGCAGCGCGTCGTCCGGGGCCGCGGCGAGCTCCTCCCGGGGCACCGGGTCCACCCGCACGGCCGGCCGGGCCGAGGGCACCCGGCCGGCGCCGAGGGCGGCCGCCGCTCCCCGGTAGCCGGCGGCGACGTCCGCGGCCGCGGTCCGCAGCTGCGCGGCGGGGGGGGGGGGGGGGGGGGGGGGGGGGGCGCCGCCCAGGGCGGTGCCCCGGCCGCGGGGTACCGGGACCGCAGTGTCCGGGCGTAGTGGTCGAGGCGGTGCACCACGCCGAGCACGGCCAGCCAGTCCACCCTGCCCCCCGGCCGGGCCGGCTCCGACCGGTACTGCGCGTAGGTGTGGTCGAGCAGCCCGGACAGCCGGCCGAGCGCGGTCGGGGGCGCCGGCCCCGCCCCGGTCAGCTGGCCGACGACGGCGACGACCTCCGCCGCACCCGCCCGCAGGCACTCCCCGGCGGCCCGGACCAGCTCCCCCCGTCCCCCGCGGGGCCACACCGCGGTGCCGATCAGGATGCCGACGAGCCCGCCGACGAGGACGTCCTCGAAGCGGACCTCGGCGATGCGCCAGTTCGCCGGCCCGACCTGGGCGAACAGCAGGGCGACGACGACGGTGAACCCGGCCTGTCCCGCCGCCACCCCGAACAGCGGGCCGGCCGCCAGGCAGCCCCCCATCAGGACCGGCAGCGCGAACGCGTAGACCGCCGTGTCCCCGCCGACGAGGAACAGCGCCACCCCGCTGACCACCGCGCCCACGGCGGTGCCGGCCACCGCGCGGGCCAGCACCGAGCGGTCGGCGACCGCGCTGGTCCGCATGAGGCTCAGCGTCGCCAGCAGCACCCAGAAGCCGTGCGCGAGGTCGAGGACCCCGGCGACGGCGCGGGCCGCGGCGAGGCCGAGCGCCAGCCGCACGGCGTTCTGCAGGTACACCGACCGCGGGGTCAGGTGCGTGCGCAGCCGCTGCCACCACAGCCGGCCGGGAGAGGCGGTGAGGAACCAGAGGTCGCCGGGGACGTCCGCCGGATCGGCGACGGGGGCTCCGACGGCGCCGCGGACGGTCAGCACCAGGCTCCGGGCGGCCTCCGCGACGGCGACGGCGCCCACGCCGGCCCGCAGCGCCGGGGGGTCGACGGCGACCGCCGGCAGCTGCCGCCCGCGCCACGCGCGGAGGGCGGCGAGCGCGGCCTCGAGCGGGCCGGTCGACGGCGGCGGCCCGGCGTCGCGCAGGGCCGCCGCCGCACCGGCCACGGCGTCCCCGACGGCCGCCACCAGGTTCGCGGTCGCGGGGTGCACCTGCCGCCCGCCTGCGGGCCACGCGTCCGCGAGCGCGCCCAGGCGGCCGGCGACCACGCGGAGCGCCGCCGCGGCCCGTACCAGGCACCGGTCGCGCACGCCGGGCCCGAGCGGCCGCTCGGCGACCGGCAGCGCGCTCAGCCGCAGGGCGGCCGCGGCGTCAGACGCGGCGGCCCGCGGCGCGGACGACTCCGCCCCGCCGCCGCCCCGCAGCTCGCGGGCGAGCACCCGCGCGTACGCGGCCACCCGTCCCGCGGCGTCGGCCAGGCGGACGGCGGGGTCCGCCGGCGCCGGGGCCGGCCACAGCACCCGGTCGGCGGCGGCGAGGAGCGCGATGCCCAGCCCGATCCCGAGCAGCCGCTGGCCGAGGGTGCCGGGCGCGTACGGCGGGAAGCACGGCAGCACGTAGAACAGCTGCAGCCCGCGGACCACGCCGGCCACCCGCGGCCCGGCGACGCCGGCGAAGGCGACGAGGAACCCCACCGCCAGCATGCCTAGGACCGCCGTCCAGGTGGTGACCGCGAGCAGGGTGCCGAGGGTGACCAGCACGGCGCCGGCGACGAGGCTGCCGGCGTAGACCCGGGTCCGCTCCGCCGGCCGTCCCGTGACCTCGGAGAGGCTGCCGAGCGCGACCGCCGCGAACACCCCGTAGACGGCGGCGACCGGGGCGTCGAGCAGGTACCGGCAGGAGTAGAACGCGGCGCAGGAGGCGACGGTCACCCGGCCGGCCCGGCGGACGGCGGCCAGCGACGGGTCGCGCCGCCGCAGCCGGGCCAGGGCCCGGGCGGCTGCTCCTCCGGCCGGCCGGGAGCCGGGTCCCGCGGTCACGTCCTGCCGCGATCCCGGTGCCCGGCGCGCGCCAGCCACTCGGCGAGGAGGGCACGGAGCACCTCCGGCCGCTCGTGGGGCAGGGCGTGCCCGGCGTCGTCGACCACGGCGAGCGTGGCGCGCGGGTGGACCTCCAGCAGGTGGACGGCGGCGGCGTACCCGACCGTCGAGTCCAGCCGCCCGGCGACGACGAGCGTCGGGCCCGGGTAGGGCGGTGCGCCGTCCGGGGTGAGCTCCCAGCGGGCGCCGATCCGCTCCGTGGCCGCCTCGTCGACGAGGGCGGCGGCGGGGGCGACGGTGCGCTCGTACCGCTCGAGCATCTCCGGGGTCTGGACCACGAAGTAGCTCCGGAAGACGTCGTCGCCCAGGCCGCCGGGCCCCGCGACGACGCGGTGCTCCGGGACGTCGCGCGCGCCCGGCAGCAGCGGGCAGACCAGCGCGAGGCCCGCGACCCGCGCCGGGCGCCGCGCGGCCATCGCCTGCGCGAGGTAGCCGCCCGCCGAGTGGCCGACGAGCAGGTACGCCTGCCCGCCGGTCACCTCGTCGGCGAACGCGAGCAGCGTGCCGAGGACGTCGTCGGCGCTGCGCAGGGTCGCGGGAGCGGGCGTCCGGCCCGTGCCGGGCAGGTCGGGGTAGACCCGGCGGAGGCCGGGGACGCCGGCGAGCAGCGGCTCGAAGCACGCCTCGGCCTCGCGGTGGTCGACCCCCGCGCCGTGCAGCACCAGCACGGGCCGCCCGCTCCCGTGCTCCACCCGGTGGACCGCCACCCGGCAGCCCCCTACGGCGCGGCCGCCGCCTCCACCGGGACCGACGTCCCGTCCGGCCGGGCGTGCGCCGGCATCATCGGGCCGTCGCCGGCGGGGTCGAGCACGCCCTCCTCGAACCACGCGTAGCGGCCGGCGAGCACCCGCTGCGCGGCCGCGTACTGGCGGTCGTCGTCGTTGGCCCACAGCTCCCGGAACAGCCGATCGGCCCGGCGGCGGGCCTGGTCGCAGAACAGGCCGGCCAACTCGATCGCCTCCTGCCGCCGCTCGGGGCGCTCGCGCCCGAGGGTGTCGGCGTACACGCAGGCGCAGGCGACGGCGAAGACCTCGGCGCCGATGTCGACGATCCGCCCGAGCAGCCGGCCCTTGCGCTCCAGGCGCCCCTGGTGGCGGGCCATCGCGTAGAAGGTCGAGCGGGCCAGCTTGCGCGCGGAGCGCTCGGCCCAGCGCAGGTGCCCGGCCAGGTCGCCGAACTCGGCGAAGGCGCCGGGACGCCGGCCCGGTCCCGTGGTCAGCGTCGGGAACCACCGGGCGTAGAAGGCACCGGCCTTCCCCGCGGCCCGCGCCTTGTCGGCCAGGCCGGAGTCGCCGAGCAGGCCGCCCGCGACCTGCAGGTGCTGGTCGACGGCCTCGCGGGCGATGAACAGGTGCATGATCTCGGTGGAGCCCTCGAAGATCCGGTTGATGCGCATGTCGCGCAGCATCTGCTCGGCCGGCACCGGCTTCTCCCCGCGCCGGGCGAGGGACTCGGCGGTCTCGAACCCGCGGCCGCCGCGCACCTGCACCACCTCGTCGGCGGCGGTCCAGGCGAGCTCCGAGGCGTAGAGCTTCGCCAGCGCGGCCTCGATCCGGATGTCGTTGCGCTTATCGTCGGCCAGGCGGCTGGACACCTCGAGCACCGCTTCCAGCCCGAAGGCCGTGCCCGCGAGCCAGCTGATCTTCTGCGCCACCGGGTCGTGCTCCCCGATCGGCCGCCCCCACTGCCGGCGCTCGGCCGACCACTCGCGCGCGATCTTCAGGGCGTACTTGGCCGTCGACACGCAGATCGCCGGCAGCGACAGCCGGCCGGTGTTCAGCGTGGTGAGGGCGATCCGCAGCCCCTTGCCCTCGCCCCCGATGACGTCGCCCGCGGGGACGAGGACGTCGTCGAAGCGGGTCACCGAGTTCTCGATGCCCCGCAGCCCCATGAACGCGTTGCGGTGCTCGACCCGCACGCCCTCGCGGTCGGTGGGGCAGATGAAGGCGGTGATGCCGCCCGGGTGCCCCTCGGACCGCGGGACGACGGCCAGGACCACCACCACGTCGGCGATGACGCCGTTGGTCGCCCAGAGCTTCGTGCCGGTGATGCGGTAGGCGGTGCCGTCGTCGGTCGGGACCGCCGTGGTGCTCATCCGGGCGGGGTCGGAGCCGACGTCGGGCTCGGTGAGCAGGAACGCCGAGAGGTGGTCTCGGGCCAGCCGGGGCAGCCACTCGCGCTTCTGCTCCTCGGAGCCGAACAGCCGCAGCGGCTCGGGCAGGCCGATCGACTGGTGCGCCGACAGCAGCGTCGAGATCGACGAGTGCCAGGTGCCGGCCAGGGCCAGCGCCCGGTTGTAGTAGACCTGGCTCAGCCCCAGGCCCCCGTACTCCTCGGGGATCTTCATCCCGAGGGCGCCGAGGTCCTCCAGGCCCCGGACGACGTCGTCGGGGATCCGGGCGTCCCGCTCGATCTGCCGCGGGTCCACGCGCTCGGTGAGGAAGGCCCGGAGCCGCTCCAGGAACGCCTCGCCCTTCTCGACCGCGGCCGGGTCGGGCTCCGGCTGGGGGTGGATCAGGTCCAGACGGAGGTTCCCGAGGAACAGCTCCCGGCCGAACGACGGCTTGGTCCAGGCAGCCTCACGGCTGGCCTCGGCGACCTGCTTCGACTGCTCGTACGTGGGGTTCGACGCCATGGGGCAGCATCGCGCCGGTCCCCACGCCGGGACAACGGTCCCCGGCACGGGTACCGGCGCGGTGCGGTCAGGCGCCGAGGGCCTCCTCCTGCGCGGACGACGTCCGCAGCGCGTCGGTGAGCAGCGCGACCAGCGCCTCGAGCTGCACGTCGGCCGACGAGGACACCTCCTCGTCGGAGCCGTCCAGCGCCCGGGCGGCGAGGCCCGCCTTGGTGTCGATCAGCTCGGCGATCCGCGCGTCGAGGGTCTGCGCGGCGATGATCCGCCACGCGGTGACCGGCTCGGTCTGGCCGATGCGGTGGCTGCGGTCGATCGCCTGCGTCTGCTCGGCGTCGGTCCACGACAGCTCGGCGAGCACGACGTTGGAGGCGACCTGCAGGTTCAGCCCCACGCCGGCCGCGGTCAGCGAGCACACCGCGACGTGGACGTCGGGGTCGGTGACGAACGCGTCGACCTCCCGCTGCCGCGCCGTCGGCGTCTGGTCGCCCCGGATGGAGGAGAACCGCACGCCCGCCTTGGCGAAGGTCTCCTCGGCGGCGTCCATGACGTCCACGTGCTTGGCGAAGAAGACCACCTTGCCGGCACTGCGGGCCAGCTGGGCGGCGTAGTCGGCGGCCAGCCCGGCCTTCGCCCGGCCGATCCGCCGCATCATGCCGAACACGTTCTCCCCGGTCGTCGTGGTGGCGTCCTTGAGCTCGGAGCGGGCCACCCGGCGCACCAGGTCGGCGTCGATCCCCTCGACGACGCCGGAGGTGCGCGCCGCGAGCGCCGTCTCGTACTGCCGCACCATCCGGCGGACCAGCTCCTGCTCGGCCGCCCGGATCGACCGGCCGGCCGCGCCGTCCAGCTCGACCGGGAGGTCGGCGATGCGGCGGGCGGGGATGTCGGCGGCGACGTCGACCTTGCGGCGGCGCACGATCCCCAGGTCGATCACGCACTGCCGGGCGGCGGCGGAGAAGCCGCGGTCGGCGGGCGTCAGGCCGGTGTCCTCGAGCGCGTCCATCAGCTCGCCGAGCGGCTTGGCGTCGTCGATCCAGCCGAGGAACTGCCAGATGGCCCGGAAGTCCTCGATGTCGTTGATCAGCGGGGTGCCGGTGAGGGCCATGAGCAGCGGCCGCACGGTGCGCGACCGGATGCGCTCGGACAGCGCGAGGACGTGCTGCGACCGCTGCGAGGTCTTGTTCTTGATGAAGTGCGCCTCGTCGACGACCATCCCGCGGAAGCCGAAGTCGCCGAGCCAGCCCACGTGGCGGTCGAGCACCTCGTAGTTGACGACGACGACGTCGGCGAAGCCGTCGACCGTCTCGCCGTCGCCCTGCACGACGGTGGCCGGGCGGTGCGGCGTCCAGCGGCCGGCTTCGCGCGCCCAGTTGGTCTTGACGACGTTCGGCACGACGACGAGCAGCGGGTAGGCGTCGGCCGCCTCCGCGGCGAGCAGCGCCTGCGCGGTCTTGCCCAGGCCGGGCTCGTCGGCGAGCAGGAACGTCCGGTGCCCGGCCGCGGCCGCGGCGACCAGCTGCCCCTGGTGCGGCATCAGCTCCAGCCCGGGCGGGGTGAAGCGGTCGGTCGGGAAGGGCAGGTCCATGCACGCCGGGGCGCCGCCGCCGGCGCGCTCGAAGGAGGTCAGCAGCGGGCCGAGCAGCTCCCAGCCGGCCAGGCGTTGCGGGCGCGGGGCGCGCACGGGGGCGGCGGAGAAGTCGGGTGCCAGGAAGGGGTTGGCCAGCTGCCGGGAGATCACGGACTGCGGCACCGCGCGGCGCGGGGGCGCGGCGGGCGCGTCCGGCTCCTCGGCCGGCGGGGTCTCCTCGAGCACCGGCTCGATGCCGGCCGCCTTCTGCATCTCGCGCACGAGCGACCGGGCCGCGTCGGAGACGACGGCGTCCTCGCCGAGCAACGCCAGCAGCCCGGCGTCGCGGACGGCGGTCGTCGCGAGGATGGTCGCGACGCCGTCCAGGCGCTTGAGCTGCTCGGTCCGGCGGCCGTCGCTGAGGCCCGTGTCCGCGCGGACGCGGGCGCGCTCGTCGCGCAGCAGCAGCGCGACGGCCTGGAACCGCGTGCGGACGGCGGGCGTCACCCGCCCGCGCCGGGCGGCCGCCTCCACGTCCCGGACGGTGCGGGCGAGCACCGCGACGACGTCGTCGTCACGGCGGCCCCGCCGCTGGTCGCGCGGGGCGCTGCGGCGAGCGCCTGACTGGCGCTGGCCTGGTCGAGCCAAGGATCCTCCTCTGCAGTGCCGGGCACGGTCGCCGCGGCAGCACGGCGCACGGACCCGCGGCCGGAGCGGGGACGCTCCGGCCGGGACCGGTGCCCCGGGTCCGGCGGACGCCTCCGGGGTCGCCGGAGGCCACGATCGGCCGGCCGGGCGCCCCGGCCGGCGGGATGCCGGGTGTGGGTCGGCCCGCTCCGGTCCCGGGGGCGGGGCCTCCATGGTGTCAACACCCGGGGCGCCGCGCTGTTCCCGCCCCCTACCCCGTAGGCCCGACGGGGCCGGTCGCGGCCGAACCCCTGGTCCGGCTGTGGCACAGGTCACACCATGGCGGGATGACGCAGCCGTCCCCCGCGGTGCCCGGGTGGGCCGCCCGCGCGCTGTCCACGGTGTTCGACCCCTGCTGCCGGGAGAAGGGCATCTCCGTCGTCGACATGGGCCTGCTCCGGTCGGTCGACGTCCGCGACGGCCACGCCCGGGTCGAGCTGCTGCTCACCTCGGGCTGGTGCCCGTTCGCCGCCCGGGTGGTCACCGACGTCGAGACGGCGATCCGCCGGCAGCCCGGCGTCGAGACCTGCGAGGTGGAGGTCGTCTGGGACGAGGCCTGGACGACCGACCGGCTCTCCCCCGCGGCCGCCCGCCGGCTGCGGTCCCTCCCCGACCCCGTCGCCGTCCCCGACCGCGACGCCTTCCTCTCCGCCCACCGCCCCCAGCCGCTCGGCCCCAGCACAGGAGGACGACCATGATCGGCGACGCTTTCGTGTTCGACGGGGTCGCGCACCCGTTCAACTTCACGGCCAAGAACGCGTTCGGGTCGCCGGGGCAGATGTTCGCCAACCACCTGTACGCCTTCCACACGACGCTGACCCCCGACGGCGAGCCGACGCTGTCGGCGGAGGAGTTCCTCCGGGAGTGGACGCCCGCCGACATCCGGCAGATGGTCTACGAGCAGTCCGACACCGACATGCTGGCCGCGATGCCGCTGCCGCTGACCGACCTGTTCCGCGACGGGCTCTCCCCGTGGGAGACGTGTGCCGAGCTCGCCCAGCGGGACCCGGACCGGACGGTGTTCTGGGGATCGGTCAACCCGCTCGAGGGGCGCCGGGCGCTGGACCTGATGGAGCGCCAGGTCGGCGAGTTCGGCGCCCGGGCGTTCAAGTTCTACAACGTCCGCTACGACTACGGCTCCCCGTTCCCGTGGCGGATGGACGACCCGCGGGTCGCGTTCCCGGTGTTCGAGAAGGCCCAGGAGCTCGGCGTCAACCTGATCGGCGTGCACAAGGGCGTGCCGCTGGGGCCGCAGCCGGTCGAGGCGACCCAGACCTGGGACATGGACGGCGCGGCGGCCGCCTTCCCCGACCTCAACTTCGTGATCTTCCACGTCGGGCTGCCGTTCATCGACGAGACCTGCTGGCAGCTGATCCGCTGGCCCAACCTGTACGCCTCGCTGGCGGCGACGATCAACCTGATCGTGCGGTCGCCGCGCGGGTTCGCCGAGATCCTCGGGAAGCTGCTGTTCTGGTGCGGCGAGGACAAGATCGTCTACGGCTCGGAGGCGCCGATCTGGCAGCCGCAGTGGGCGCTGCGGGCGTTCATGGACTTCTCCATCCCGCAGGACCTCTGCGAGGGCTACGGCTACCCGCAGCTCACCGACGTCGCCAAGCGGAAGATCCTCGGCGAGAACCTGCTCCGCCTGCACGGGTTCGACGTGGAGGAGACCAAGGCGCGGCTGGGCCGTCCCCCGGCGCACTGAGACGGCCCGGTCGGGCGGCGCACCGCTCACCGGTGGGCCGGTCCGGCGTCGCTGCCGGCCGCGTCCCGGGCGGCGCGCCCCACGAGCCGGTGCTCGTAGGGAGACGGGGGCGAGGGCAGATCGGCAGTCCCCGGCCGACCCGGCCGAGGGCGGCACCGCCGGCGGCACGGACGCCGGCGGCACGGACGGCGGCGGCACGGACGGCGGCAGCACGGGTGACGCGGGCACGGGTGACGAGGGCACCGGTGACGAGGGCACCGGTGACGACAGCACCGGGGCCCAGGAAGCGACCGACGCCGGAGCCGGCGGCGCGGGCACCGGCAACGGGACCGAGGGGCTGCCCGGCCGGCCCATCGAGTCGACCCCGGTGCACGGCGGCCGCTACTGGGCCGCCTACGTCGCCGTGGGGGCACCCGGCAACCCCGCGCTCCAGCAGGTGCTCGCCGACGTGCAGCAGCTCTGGCCGGGCGCCGGCCTCGTCGAGCCGGCGTGCGACGCGGGGGCGGCGGAGGCCCTCGGCCGTGACGGCGCCGAGCACGCCGTGGCCGTGTGCTTCCCCACCGAGCAGCACGTCACCGAGTTCCGCAGGCGCTGGGAGGCACCGTTCGTCGGCGCCGCCCTGGTGACCACCCGCTGCGCGGACCGACGACGTGACGCGGGGACGCCCCACCCATCTCCCCGGGCCGGTCGGCGCGCTCCCCGGGCCGGCGGACAACCGTCGGTCGCCGAACCGTTGGTGCCCCAACGGCCTACCCTGGCGGGGTGACCACGAGCCAGACGCCGCAGGCTCCCCTGGGGTCCGAGGAGCTGCTCGCCCTCGCCTCGGAGGACGTGCTCGCCCTCGACCGTCAGGTGTGCTTCGCGCTCTCGGTGGCCGCGCGCAACGTCGTCGCCGTCTACCGCCCCGTCCTGGAGCCACTCGGCCTGACCCACCCGCAGTACCTGGTGATGCTCGCGCTGTGGCAGCACGGGTCGCTGTCGGTGAAGCGGCTGTCGGGGCTGCTGCAGCTCGACCCCGGCACCCTCTCCCCGCTGCTCAAGCGGCTCGAGGCCGCGGGCCTGCTGCGCCGCGAGCGCGACCCCGCGGACCAGCGCAACCTGGCGCTCGCGCTGACCGAGGAGGGACTGGCGCTGCGCGCGGAGGCCGAGGCCATCCCGGCCGGCATCGTCGAGCGGCTCGGGATGCCCGTCGAGGAGCTGATGAGCCTCCACGGGGCCCTCACCCGGGTCATCGCCGCCTCGCAGGAGGCGCTGGCCGCACGCGACACCGCCTGACCCGTTCTCCCACTGTCTGGTCCGACACATGGCACCCCAATGCTTGGTGCACCATGCGTTCGGGGGGACGATGGGGACGTGGCCGTCACCGAGCAGGAGCACACCACCGACATGACCGAGCGCAGCCCGGGGTCCGGCGCCCCTGCCGACCCCGTCGTCCGCCCCACCCCGCACCGGTGGCTCTGGTACGCCCTCGGCGGCGGACTCCCCCGGCGCAACCGCGGCTGGGTCCTGTTCGACACGACGACCAGCACCTGGTGGGCGCGGCACGTCGTGCGCAGCCTCGTGCAGATGGCGGTCCCGATCGCGGTGGTCATGCTGGTCCTGCCGGCCGGCTGGGGGCTGCGCATCGCCGTGGCCGGCGGCGGCATCGCCCTCGGGCTGGTCTACTCGCTGGCCTACATGGTGGAGGCGACCGAGAACCGCGTGGTCAAGGCGGGCTACCCGGTCGGCACCGCCGCCGCGCACCGCGAGGCCCGGTGGGAGGTGCGCGAGGAGCGCGACCGGCAGCGCCGCCGGGCCGCTGCGGCCAGGCGCGCCGCCCGCTACCGCGACCGCACCAGCCGCTAGGCGCCGGGCCGCCGGGTGCGCTGACCAGCAGGATCGGCCGCGGGCGGGTGCCGCGCGGTGCTGGTGCCCGCCCCGTCCCGGGAGCAGACTGCCCTCCGTGGCCTCGGCACCGGCCACGACGGCCGGGAGCGCACGCCGCCGGCTCCGCGAGGAGCCCCCGCGGCGCGGGCGGCCGCGCGCCCGTCCCGGGGACGCGCGGTGACCGGCCGGCACCGCGACCCCGCGACCGGGTCGCCGCTCCGCCACCGCCGGGAGGACGTCGCCCCGGCGCTCGCGGGCGCGGGCCGGACCACGCCGGGCACCCTCACCCACCTGATCGCCGTCCACGGCCGCCGGCCGACGGTCGCGGCGATGGTGCTGGTCGCGCTGACCCTCCCCCTGGCCGGGCTGGTGTTCCTGCTGCGCAGCGACTTCGAGGGGCTGTACTGGAGCGGGGCGGCGCTGCACTTCTCCGTCTTCCTGACCGTCGGGGGCGTGGCGGCCAGCCTGTCGCTGGTCGCCGGGGAGGCGGCCCGCCGACGCGGGGACGCGCGCGTCCTGCTCCTGTCCCTGGCGTTCCTCGCGACCAGCGGCTTCATGGCGCTGCACGCCGTCGGCACCCAGCACGTGCTCACCCACGACGCGCTGCCCGGCTTCACCGTCGCCATCACGATCGGGCTGCTCGTCGCCGCCCCCTTCGCCGCGGCGTCGGCCCTGGTGGACGCCCGGCCGCCGACCGAGGCGTGGGTGGCGCGCCACCGGCAGGCGCTGCGGAGCGCCGTGTTCAGCGCGATCGTCGTCTGGGGGCTGTGGTCGGTGGCCGAGTGGCCGCCGCTGCAGCAGGTGACCGCCGAGGGCGGGGAGCACCTCGCGCTCACGGTGGCCGCGGCGATCGGCGCGCTGCTCTACCTGCTGGCCGCGGTCCGCCTCTGGTGGGTCAACCGGAGCCACTTCGGGCTGCTCCTGTTCAGCGTCGTGGCCTGCTACGGCCTGCTCGCGGAGGCCCTGGTCGGCGTGGCGCTGGCCGGCGAGCGCAAGTGGCACCCCGCCTGGTGGGTGTGGCACGCGCTGATCGTCATCGCCTACCTCCTCGTGTTCACCGCCGCCCGGCGGGAGTGGCGCGACGAGCGCTTCCGCACCCTCTACCTGCCGACGACGCGCGAGCACCGCGGCGAGGTGTCGGTGCTGGTCGGTGACCTGGCGGGCTTCACCGCCTTCACCGCCCGGCACGACGCCGTGGACGTCGCGGCCATGCTGCGGGCCTACTACGAGCGGGCCGCGCCGCTGATCTCCCGGCGGTTCGGCGGCGAGGTGGAGAAGTTCGCCGGCGACGGCGTGTTCGCGACGTTCAACCGCGCCGGGGACCAGCCCGACCACGCGCTGCGCGCGGTGGAGGCGGCCGCGGCGCTGCAGGCCGAGGTGGCGCGGATCCGCGCCGCGCACCCCGACTGGCCGGGGCTGCGGATCGGCGTCGACAGCGGCCCGGTCGTGTTCAGCGAGATGGGCGGCAGCGGCTACCTGGTCTACCCCGCCGTCGGGGACACCGTGAACGTCGCGGCCCGGCTGCAGCAGCACGCCCCGGTCGGCGGCGTGCTCATCGGCACCGGGACGCGGGACCAGCTGCCGGCCGCGGTCGACCTCGTGCCGGTGACCGGCCTGCGGCTCAAGGGCAGGGACGCGGCGGTCGACGCCTACCTCGTGCAGCTCCCCCTGCGGACCTCGCCGGTCCCGGCACCGCGGTCCGGGGGCAGGCGCGGCGCCCCCTCGGCCCGGACCCCGCGCTGACCGGCCCGGACGGGCCCGCCCCGCGTGGTCGAACCCGGTGCGGGACCGGACGGTCCCTGGCACGGTGCCTCCTGCGCGAGGGGAGGCGCAGGAGGTGTGGCCGCGGCGAGAGGAGCCGACATGGGCACCAGGGAGGTCGCGCCCCGGGCGGCGCGCGCGCTGACGACGGTCCTCGGCCACGGCGGGCTCCCCGTCCGGCTGCGGGCCTGGGACGGCAGCGAGACCGGCCCGCCCGGCGCGCCGGTGGTCGTCCTCCGCTCGCGGCGGGCGTTCCGCCGGGTCCTGTGGTCCCCGCCCCAGCTCGGCCTGGCCCGCGCCTTCGTCGCCGGCGACGTCGACGTCCCCGGTGACGTGTTCGCCACCCTCACCGCGCTGCGCGTGCTCGCGACGTGGGGACAGGGGGAACCGGCCCCGCCGCTGCGCCCGTCCGCGCGCTGGGCGCTGCTGCGCACCGCCGCCCGGCTCGGTGCCGTCGGCCCGCCGCCGCCCCCGCCGGCGGAGGAGGCCCGCGTCGGCCGGGCCGGGCCCCGGCACTCCCGCAGCCGGGACGCCGCCGCGATCGCCCACCACTACGACGTCGGCAACGACTTCTACGCCCTGGTCCTCGGGCCCACGCTGGTCTACTCGTGCGCGGTCTGGACCGACGAGTGCACCGGCCTCGACGCCGCCCAGGAGGCCAAGCTCGACCTGGTCTGCCGCAAGCTCGGGCTCCGGCCCGGCATGCGCCTGCTCGACGTGGGCTGCGGGTGGGGCGGGCTGGCGCTGCACGCCGCGCGGCGGTACGGCGCCGACGTCGTCGGGGTCACGCTCTCCGCCGAGCAGGCCGTGCTGGCGCGCGAGCGGGTCGCGGAGGCGGGCCTGACCGACCGGGTCGACGTCCGGGTGCAGGACTACCGCGAGGTCGCCGACGGCCCCTTCGACGCGATCGCCTCGATCGGGATGGCCGAGCACGTCGGCCGGCAGCAGCTGCCCTCGTACGCCGCGCACCTGCGCGACCTGCTGCGCCCCGGCGGCCGGCTGCTCAACCACGCCATCGCCTGGCGCGACGGGCGGTGGCGGCCGGACCCGGACTCGTTCATCGCCCGCTACGTCTTCCCCGACGGGGAGCTGCTGGGCCTGGCGGAGACCGTCGGCGCGCTCGAGGACGCCGGGTTGGAGGTGCTCGACGTCGAGGCGCTGCGCCGGCACTACGCCCTCACGCTGCGCGCCTGGGTGGCCCGGCTGGAGAAGCACTGGGACGAGGCGGTCGCGGCCGCCGGCGAGGGGCGCGCCCGGGTGTGGCGGCTGTACATGGCGGCGTGCGCGCTGGCGTTCGAGGCGGGCACCATGGGCGTCGACCAGGTGCTCGTGCAGCGCCCCGGCGGTGCGCCGCCCCCGCTGCGGCGCACCGCCTGGGTGTGAGCCTCAGGCGACGTCCCGCGCGGGCGCACCCGGCCCCGGCTCGGCGAGGATCCAGCTGGTGCGCCCGTGCAGCGGCGGGGTCTTGGTGCCGTCGGTGAACCAGACGACGACGCCGCCGTGCGCCCGGCACCGCGAGCGCACCACCCGCACCCGGCCCCCGCGGGCGGTCTTGACCGGCCGGACCAGCGGGAGGCCGAAGTCGGTGCCGATGACGTCGCCGGTCAGGACCGGCTCCCCGGCGGACAGGTGGGACGTCGGGACGGTGGTCATCAGTGCCTCCGGGATGGTGTTCGAACGTGTGTTCGATGGTGCACCCTGGGGGTGACGTCGCGCCACCGGGTCCTCAGTCGGGCCGGATCCCGTTCCGCGTGACCCGGATCGTCGACGCGCTGCGGGTCCGCCGGGTGGGCACCACCTCGCCGAGCTCGGCCAGCCGCTCCACCGCGGCGTCCTTGTCGACCTGCGTGCGCATCCCGCCGCCGGACCACTCGCAGTGCAGGTCGCCGGCCGGCCCGGACCGGCCCCGCAGCCGCTCGCGGGCGAACTCCTTGTGGCGCCGGGCCTCGTTCTCCGCCGCCCGCCAGGCGTCGTAGTCGTGGACGGCCTCGACGTAGTCGGCGTCGGTGACCGTCAGCCGGGACTGGCGGGACACCTCGCCCTCCGTCTCGGGGTCCACCGGCGGGCCCCAGCACAGGTCGAGGAACGGGCACCAGTCGCACATGCCGTCCACGCCGGGACCGAACCCGTCGCGCGGGACGGCGTCGACGCCGTCCTCCTCCACGGTGGCGTAGACGTCGGTCAGCCACATGAGCGCCTCGGCGGTCAGTGCCGGGTCGTGGTCGGCCTCGAAGACGACGTCCTCGCCGGAGTCGCGGGACAGGTATCGCAGGCGCAGCCCGTCGACGTCCTGCCCGTCCCCCGCCGGCAGCCGGCGGTCGGCGGTCTGCCCGGTGCGCAACAGCCACGCGTACAGGGCCACCTGGAACCAGTGCCGGACCGGCACGCCGCGGGTGAGGACCCGCTCGAAGCCGAACCGCGACGTCGTCTTGAGGTCCTCCACCACCGGCTCGTGCCACCAGTCGCAGCGGCCCTTGACCTGCTCGCCGCGCAGGCCCACCTCGGTCAGCCCGCCGTACTGGCGGCGCAGCGCGCGCAGCACCCCGCGGTGCAGCTCGGTGCCGATGAAGGCCTGCAGCCCGGCGCGGGCGTTGGTCGGCCGGCGCCGGGTGATCCGGTAGGCCGCCCGGCGCCGGCACTCGCCGACCTCGGACGCGCCGATCATCCGCTGCCGGGAGCGGGCCCGGCGGCTGTCGAGGTCCCGGACCGCCGCGGCCAGGCTGGGCGCGGCCCGCCGCTCGGCGGCGCTGGGCCGCGCGGGCAGGACGGCGGTCACCGTCCCGCTCCCGGTCGGGGGCGGCGGGGCGGGGCCGGGAGGTCCGGCCCCGCCCCGCCGCGCGGCTCAGGCGACGTCCGCACGACCGTCGTCGCCGTCCCGGCGCTCGGCGATCACCGCGCGCACCAGCGCGGTGAGCCGCTTGGTCGCCACGTGCTCGACGGACCGGCCGAACCGGGCGCCGATCTGCTCGTCGGTCACGCCCAGGCTCTCCAGGCTGGCGAGCACGCCCCGGCGGGCCGCGGTGTTGCGCCGCTCCCGCGGGTCGTCGGGGGTGGGCGAGGACTCCAGCAGCGGGTTCGCCGGCGCGGCGTCCTCGGCGTCGGGCCGGGGAGCCGAGACGGCGGCCTGGGCGGCCGCCGCCGCGGCCTGGGCGGCCTGCAGCACCGAGGCGGGCGTCTGCGGGACCGACGGGTCGCCGGCCGCGACCCGGCGCCGCCCGGCGGGGTGGGTCGTCATCGACGACTCGACCAGCTGTTCGTGCCGGGCGCGGATCAGCTCCGCGACCGTGTACGAGCCGCCGGGGGTGGGGACGTCGGCCTGCAGCAGGCCGCTGCGGTTGGCCACGGTCCAGACCTCGCGCAGCTCGTCGTCGTCGCGGGCGTCGTCGATCCGCGCGACCAGGTCGGCGGCGTCCGGCTCGCCGCGGCCGCCGGCCCGGGCGGCCGGGCGGGCCGGCTGCGCCTCCTCGGTGCGCTCGTGCTCGAGCAGTCCGCCGCCGTGGAAGGAGACGAGGTCGCGCACGTGCGCGGTGCCCGGGTCGCACTTGAGCGCGTCGAACACCAGCCACTCCAGCAGCCGGCCGGTCGCCTTCGGGTCGGTGACCTCACGCGCCGGGTCGTCGTTGGGCTTGATGCCCACGTGCACGCTGCGCGCGCCGACGATCAGCGGCCGGCGGCCGCGGCGCAGCCGCATCCACACGGACGCCGCGTACGGGAACTCCCGGTGGGTCTGCACCGACCAGGTCTTCTGGCCCTCGATCGGGCGGCCGTTCGAGTCGACCTCGGTGACCTCCTTGCCGCGGGCGGTCACGACGACGATCCCGGGGAAGGTGAGCAGCTCGGTCTGCAGCTTGCGCCAGCGGGCGCCGGCGTCGTTCCACAGGTTCTGGCTGATGGTGACCTCGGCGTTGGGGTCGCGCTTGAGCAGCTCGCGGTTGCGGGCGGACTTCGCGGCGCGCTCGCTGGCCCAGTCCTTCAGGCCGTCCCAGATCGCCGAGCCGGTGTCGATGCCGAGCACGACCGGCGGCTCGCCGGCGTCGGAGGCGCGGCGGGCCTCGGTCTTGACCGCCTGGACGGCGGCCAGCACCGCGGCGTACGAGCCGTCGTGCTCGATGAGCTGGTACCTCGCGCCGGGGATCGCGCCGTACTCGTCACCGGCGCCCTCGTTGAGGTCGATCCAGTACAGCGCGCCGATCCGGTCGCTGCTGCTGAACTGGGCCAGCGCCCAGCTCTTGCCTGCCTTCTCCTCGCCCTCGAGGAGGATGCACGGCCACGGCACGCGGCCGGTGGGCTTGCGGGTCTTGAGGCCAGGGACGGCCATGTCGGACTCCTTGGATGACACGGGGAAGATGTCGACCCCGAATCTAGGAAGGGGTACCGACAAAACGGCGTGTCGGCTTGACACCCCGTGCCGCTGATCGCGTCAGCCCTGCTCCGGCCCGTCGTCGGAGGACACCCGCCCGCGCAGCCGGTGGGCCAGCGCGGTGTGCCGGCGCCCGGACCCCGCGGCGCGCACGGCCTGGGCCAGCGCCCGGGGCGAGCCGACCAGCACGACGAGCTGCTTGGCCCGCGTGACCGCGGTGTAGAGCAGGTTGCGCTGCAGCATCATCCAAGCGCTGGTGGTCAGCGGGACGACGACGCACGGGTACTCGCTGCCCTGGGAGCGGTGCACGGTGACCGCGTAGGCGTGCACCAGCTCGTCGAGCTCGGCGAAGTCGTAGTCGATCGCCTCGTCCTCGTCGGTGACCACGGTGACCTTCTGGTCCACCGGGTCGATCGCGGTGACGACGCCCTGGGTGCCGTTGAAGACGCCGTTGCGGCCCTTGTCGTAGTCGTTGCGGATCTGGGTGACCTTGTCCCCGACGCGGAACACCCGCCCGCCGAACCGCTTCTCCGCGCGCTCGGGCCGGGCCGGGGTGAGCGCCTCCTGCAGCAGCTCGTTGAGCCCGGCGGCGCCGGCCGGCCCGCGGTGCACCGGGGTGAGCACCTGGACGTCGCGGCGCGGGTCCAGGCCGAACCGGGCCGGGATGCGCCGGGTGACGACGTCCACGGTGAGCCGGGCGGCCTCCTCGGCGTCGTCGGTGGCGAACAGGAAGAAGTCGTCGAGGCCCTGCACCTGCGGCGGGGTGCCGGCGTTGATCCGGTGGGCGTTGGTCACCACCCCCGACCGGCTGGCCTGGCGGAAGACCTGCGTGAGGCGCACGTGCGGCACCGGGGTGCCCTCGGCGAGCAGGTCCCGCAGCACCTCGCCGGCGCCGACCGACGGCAGCTGGTCGACGTCGCCGACCAGGAGCAGGTGCGCCCCCGGCGGGACCGCCCGCACCAGCTTGTTGGCCAACAGCAGGTCCAGCATCGAGGACTCGTCGACGACGACCAGGTCGGCGTCCAGCGGCCGGTCCCGGTCGTAGGCGGCGTCGCCGCCGGGGCGCAGCTCCAGCAGCCGGTGCACGGTGACCGCCTCGACCCCGGTCAGCTCGGTGAGCCGCTTGGCCGCCCGGCCGGTCGGCGCCGCGAGCACGATCCGCGCGCCCTTGGCCTTCGCGAGGGTGACGATCGAGCGCACCGTGAAGCTCTTGCCGCAGCCGGGCCCGCCGGTGAGGACGGCGACCCGCTCGGTCAGCGCCAGGCGGACGGCGTCCCGCTGGCCGGGCGCGAGCTCGACGCCGGTGCGCCGGTGCAGCCAGGCGAGCGCGGCGTCCCAGTCGACGGTGGCGAAGGCGGGCATGCGGTCCTCGGCGGCGGTGGCCAGCCTCCGCAGCCCGGCGGCGAGGGAGACCTCGGCGCGGTGGAAGGGGACGAGGTAGTGGGCCACGGTGGGCGGGGCGCCGTGCGCGCCGGGCAGCTCGTCGCGGATCAGCCCCTGGTCGGCGACCAGCAGGGCCAGGCAGTGGCGCACCAGGTCGGCGGGGACCTGCAGCATCTCGATCGCGCGGGCCGTGAGCTCCGGCTCGGGGAGGAAGCAGTGCCCCTGCCCGGTGGCCTCGGAGAGCACGAACTGCAGGCCGGCCTCCACCCGCTGGGTGCTGTCGTGCGGGATGCCGACCGCGGCGGCGATCGTGTCGGCGGTCTTGAAGCCGATGCCCCAGACCTCGGCGGCCAGGCGGTAGGGCTCGGTGCGGACGACGCCGATCGCGGCGCCGCCGTACTGCTTGTAGATGCGCACGGCGAGCGAGGTGGAGACCCCGACGCCCTGCAGGAAGACCATCACCTCCTTGATGGCCCGCTGCTCCTCCCAGGCCTCGGTGATCAGCCGGGTGCGCTTGGGGCCGAGCTTGGGCACCTCGGCCAGCCGGGCCGGCTGCTCCTCGATCACCCGCAGCGCGTCGGCCCCGAAGTGGTCGACGATCTGCGCGGCCAGCCGCGGGCCGATCCCCTTGACCAGCCCGGAACCGAGGTAGCGCCGGATGCCCTGCACCGTGGCCGGCAGCACGGTCGTGTAGTCGTCGACCTGGAACTGGCGGCCGTACTGAGGGTGCGCGCCCCACCGGCCGCGCAGCTGCAGCGTCTCGCCCGGCTGGGCGCCGAGGAGCGAGCCCACCACCGTGACCAGGTCCCCGCCGCGCCCGGTGTCCACCCGGGCCACGGTGTAGCCGGTCTGGGCGTTCGCGAACGTGATCCGCTCCAGCGTCGCCTCCAGGACCGCCCCCGTCCGCGCCTCTGCCACCTGCCGTCCCCTCGCTGCTCCGCCGTCCTTCCCCTCGATCGTCACACCGCCCGATGACGAAATCCGCGGAGCGCACGGAACTGTCGGACGGTGCTCGTAACCTCCGGACGCTCACCTGAGCGATGCACTGACAACACGGAGGACCGGATCATGGCCGGCGACACTGTCATCACCGTCATCGGCAACCTGACCAGCGACCCCGAGCTGCGTTTCACGCCCTCGGGAGCGGCGGTTGCCGACTTCACCATCGCCTCGACCCCACGCACCCTGGACCGCCAGACCCAGGAGTGGAAGGACGGCGACGCGCTCTTCCTGCGCTGCAGCTGCTGGCGCCAGATGGCCGAGAACGTGGCGGGGTCGCTGACCCGCGGCTCGCGGGTCATGGCGCAGGGGCGTCTCAAGCAGCGTTCCTTCGAGACCAAGGAGGGCGAAAAGCGCACCGTGATCGAGCTCGAGGTCGACGAGATCGGCCCGTCCCTGCGGTATGCGACGGCGACCGTCGCCAAGGTCGCCCGCTCCGGGGACGGTCCCGGTGGGGGCTCCGGTGGCGGACAGACGCCCCACGACGGCCGCAACGGTGCCGGCCGGGGCAGCTCGCCCGATCCCTGGGCCGCGGCGCCGGTCGGCGGCTTCGCCGAGGAGGAGCCGCCGTTCTGACCGGGACCGGCGGGCCTCGCGGTCGGTGACCGCGGGGCCGGCACCGTCCCGGTGCCCGGCTCGCCCGGGTCCGCTGCCTCGAGCGCGGGCCCGGGCGGGCTCCACCCGGTGCGGGCGACTGTGATCCCGTCGGAGCGCGGCCCGACACGGCCCGCGCGGGGACCCGGCGTGCCGGGCACCGCCTAGCCTCGGACCCGTGGCGTTCACCGTTCCCGACGCCCACCTCCTCGCCCTGGCCGCCCACGAGGGGCAGACCGACGAGCACGGCCGGGACCTCTACCTGGCGCGGTTGCGACCGATCGCCGAGTCACTGCGGCCGCACGGGCCGGAGGCGGAGATGGCCGGCGTGCTGCAGGACGTCGCCCGGACGACCGGCGACCATCCCGATCCTGCCCGCCGCTACGACCTCCCCCGGCTGCTCGCCCTGGGTGTTCCGGCGGTCGTCGTCGAGGCGATCGACGCCGTGACGCCGCGTCCGGGTGAGCCGTACATCGCCGGCCTCATCCGGCGGTGCGCGGCACACCCGCTCGGCCGCCTGGTCAAACTGGCCGAGAACCAGCACCTGCTCGCGGCCGCCGCTCAGCAGGCGGCCACCGACCCGGCCCGGGCGCGCAGCCTGCGCGAGGGCCGGTACCGCCCCGCCCGGCGGATCCTGCTCGCGGCCGAGGCCGCGGACCCCGTCCACGGCCGGCGCGTCCTCGTCTGAAGGGGACACCAGGGCGGTTTCGTCAGGACGGAAGTGCCGGCGGTGTCACCGCTGCGGCACCGCCCGCACCCGATGCGTGTGGGGGAGTGCAGAATGGGCCCCCCCCCCGCATGGGGGGGGGGGCCTGTGGGGT